>CAIMWY010000346.1 GCA_903845315.1 uncultured Burkholderiales bacterium | reverse complement strand
GGCATGCCCTCGATGCGCGCAAAGCCGCAGACCAAGGTGGTGCCGAAACGGGCCTTGAACTCGTCGAATTCGCTGCCATCGACGATGCGGGCAATGATTTCGCGCACATCAAAGGGCTTGCGGGTGTCGGTGGGAATGACGCCGTACAGCTCTTGCGCGTCGTACTTGGGTACCACCGGCGTGTGGGTGGCGATGTTGGGTTGTTTGCGCGCGTTGAGGTTTTTCACGGCTTGGCGTGCCAGCGCCAGTGCATGCACATCGTTGTGTGCCAAGTGGTCCGCCACGCCGGAGAGGCGGGTGTGCACATCGCCACCGCCCAAGTCCTCGGCGCTGACCACTTCACCGGTGGCCGCTTTGACCAAGGGCGGGCCGCCCAAGAAGATGGTGCCCTGGTTGTTGACGATGATGGTCTCGTCACTCATGGCGGGCACATAAGCGCCGCCTGCCGTGCAGCTGCCCATGACGACAGCAATTTGCGCAATGCCTTGCGCGCTCATATTGGCTTGGTTGAAAAAGATGCGCCCAAAGTGGTCTCGGTCGGGGAACACCTCGTCCTGGTTGGGCAAGTTGGCGCCACCTGAATCGACCAAGTAAATGCAGGGCAAGCGGTTTTGCTGCGCCACCTCTTGGGCACGCAAATGCTTTTTCACGGTGAGCGGGTAGTAGGTACCGCCTTTGACGGTGGCGTCGTTGCACACGATCATGCAGTCGACACCGCTGACACGGCCAATACCGGCAATCAGTCCGGCGCTGGGCGCGTCGTTGTTGTACATGTGGAGCGCGGCCAGCGGTGCCAGCTCTAAAAACGGTGTGCCGGGGTCGAGCAGCATCTGCACCCGATCGCGAGGCAACAACTTGCCGCGCGCCACGTGTTTGGCGCGCGCTGCCTCACCGCCACCTTGCTGAGTCTGCTGCACCTGAAGGTTCAGGTCATCCACCAAGGCGCGCATGGCCAGCGCGTTGGCCGCAAAGTCCGCAGCGCGTGGGTTGAGTTGGGTGTGTAACAGCGACATGGGCGACGACCTTCCTTCAAATCAGCCCAGAGGGTAGACGCATGGCTTGCATGGGGTGCGCCAGGATGGTTGCAAATCCTGCCACAATAAATCACACCATGACGGCCCCCTCTCGTCCCAAACCTTGGCCCGCCCCCTCACCCACGCATGGGCGTGCCGAAACGCCCATTACTTTTGTTCGGGCGATTGTGGCGGCTTACGTCGCGCGTGGCATGGACCCCGCACAGGCCTTGTACGCAGCACAAATCGAGCCAAAACTTTTACGCAAATCCAGCGCCCGTATCACCGCCACGCAAATGGAGGTGGTGTCGGGTGCGGCCATGCAAGAACTCGACGACGAGGGCCTGGGCTGGTTCAGCCGTCGCCTGCCCTGGGGCAGCTACGGCATGCTGGTGCGCGCCTCACTCACCGCGCCCAACTTGGGGGTGGCGCTGCAACGCTGGGGCCGCCACCACGGCTTGTTGACCCAAGACATTGACGTGCAGGTACGCGTGCAAGACGGCGTGGCGCAACTTCAATTGCATGAAGCGCACGACCTGGGCACCTACCGCGAGTTCTGCGTGGTGTCTGTGTTGCGCAATGCCTTGGGCGTGGCGTGCTGGTTGACCGATTCACGCATTCCGCTGCTGCGCACCACGCTGCAATTTGCCGCGCCCGTGCACCGTGCCAGCTACCGCGTGTTGTTTGACGGGCCCACCGAGTTTGGCGCGCCCACCCACAGCTTGCAGTTTGACGCCGGGTATTTGAGCTTGCCTGTGCGCCGCGACGAAGCTGCCTTGCAACGCATGCTGCAACGCGCCTTGTTGCTCACGGTGCGGCCCTACCGGCGCGACCGATTGTTGGTTGAAAAAGTACGCCACACCTTGGCCCAACACCCCGAGCACAGCCGCAACGCCGAGGACCTGGCTGTCTGGCTCAACCTTTCCACCCGCACACTGCACCGACAGCTCAAAGAAGAAGGCGCGTCCTTGCAACAACTCAAGGACGCGGTGCGGCGCGACTTGGCCATCGACCTGTTGCACCGCAGCCAGCGCCCGCTCAAGCAAATTGCCCAAGCGGCGGGGTTTCAGAACGAAAAGAGTTTCATCCGAGCCTTCAAGGTCTGGACAGGTCAAACGCCGGATGAAGTCAGGCGACGAACCACCCACGCTTGAACAACGCTGCGCCTACACAGTCACAGCGCCCAACTGCAAGAGCTCACGCATGTCGTCAAACACATGCGCCGCACCCGCCTGGCGCAGTGCGTCTGCTTGCCCGTGCACGGCATAACCCCACACCGTGGCCCCAGCGGCGACGCCGGCTGCCACGCCAATGGGGGTGTCTTCAATCGCCAGGCAACGCGCCGGGTCTTGGCCCAAGTGCGCAGCGGCAGCCAGGTAGACATCGGGGAAAGGCTTGCTGCGCGGCACTTCGTGGCCGCTGAAAATACGCCCGTCAAAAAAATCGAACAAGCCCACTTGCGTCAGCATGAGCTTGATCTTGAAGCGGTCCGCGCCCGAGGCACAGGCAATCTGTCCGTGGTGCACAGCATGCAGATGCTGCACGGCTTGGTGCACATGCGGGATGGCGGTGATTTCGTTTTCCAGCCGCACATTGCGCCGCTGGTAAAAGGTTTGCAACCAATCTTCGGTGAAAGGCTGGCCGGTGTGGGCCTCTATCAGGTCCTTGCGGGTGCGCACGGTGTGCCCCACAAAGTGGGCCATGCACTCTTGCAGCGTGAGTTGCCAGCCCAACTCTTCGAACATATCGCGCAGCACACCACAGGTGATGGCTTCGCTGTCGACCAGCACACCATCGCAATCAAACAATACAGCATCGAATTTCATGGCGCGATTATCGATGCCCGCCAGTGGCTAGCGGCGGGTGCCAAGGTGTGTGCCGCCATCACGCGAGTGCGCGTTGGATGATGATTTTTTGCACGTCGCTGGTGCCTTCGTAGATTTGGCACACGCGCACGTCGCGGTAAATGCGCTCGACCGGAAAGTCGCCCACCACGCCATACCCACCCAAGGTTTGGATGGCGGCACTGCACACCCGCTCGGCGGCTTCGCTGGCAAACAACTTGGCCATGGCGGCTTCTTTCAGACACGGCAAGCCCGCGTCGCGCAAGCTGGCCGCGTGGTACATGAGCTGGCGCGCGGCTTCGAGTTGCGTGGCGCAGTCGGCCAGGCGAAAGCCCACCGCCTGGTGGTTGAAGATGGCGGTGCCAAAACTCTCGCGGTCTTTGCTGTACTGCAAGGCCACCTCGAAGGCGCTGCGCGCCATGCCAATGCTTTGCGCCGCAATGCCAATGCGTCCGCCCTCCAAGGCAGACAGAGCAATCTTGTAGCCCTCGCCTTCGGCGCCAATCAGGTTCTCGGCGGGGATGCGGCAGTTGTCAAAGTTGATTTGCGCGGTGTCGCTGCTGTGCTGGCCCAGCTTGTCTTCCAGGCGCGCCACGTGGTAGCCCGGGGTGTGGGTGGGCACGATGAAGGCGCTCATGCCTTTTTTACCCGCGCCCTTGTCGGTGACGGCAATGACGATGGCCACATGGCCGTTCTTGCCGCTGGTGATGAACT
>CAIMWY010000345.1 GCA_903845315.1 uncultured Burkholderiales bacterium | reverse complement strand
TGTGCACATGCTGCCGCTTCGGCCAGCAAGGTGACTGAGCCCAGTGAGACGTAGTTGTGCAGCAGCTTCATCCGGTGTCCAGCACCCACAGGGCCGGCGTGAACGATGTTTTCTGCAAAACACGACAAGATGGGCTTGCATTTCACAAACAGCTCAGGGTCTCCACCCACCAACAGGTTGAGGCGACCTTGTGCGGCCTCCTTGGGCGTGCGTGTCATCGGAGCATCTAAAAAATGCCCCCCACGGGCCACCACCGCTTGGGCCACTTTTTCGGTGGAGGCAGGTACGGCGGTCGAACAATCGATGACGATGGTTTCCGGTTGTAACCCCTCTAAAACGCCGTCATGCCCCATCAGCACCGCTTCGACTTGCGGCGTGCCGGTGACGCACAAGATCACCACATCCGAGTGCTTTGCAAGTTCCTTGGGCGTTTTGAAGGCCAGGGCTCCGGCGGCAAGCAAATCGGTCAAGGGTTGATTGCCAGGGTGTTCCAGCACCGAGAGATCCCAACCATGTTTGAGCAAGTTGTTGGCAATGCCGTGTCCCATCATGCCAATGCCGATCATTCCAATTTTTTGCATAAGGTGCTTTCAGTGTTGCAGAACTACAGGCCCGCAGAACGCTTTATTTTCTCCGTGAGCTGAACGCCTCGCCACAGGCCACTTTCGACAAGAATCTTCACGGTTTCTTTGATTTCTGTATGAACGGCAATGGTGGCAGGCGTCAGTCGCTCATGATCGGTGGTGAACAAATAATTAGGCCGTTTGAGTTGGGCGTCTGAGATAGGCAAATGGCGCAGTCCCGTGGCCAAACGGTCTTCCATCATGGTGGCCGAGATGGGCTTGATGGTGGCACCCATGCCATCTTTTACACACAGCAAGAGCAGCGACAAAGAATCAATTTCGGCGACCACATTCATTTGTAAATTGCGTTGGTCAAATTCGTGCGCAATCCTTCTGCGAAGTCCGTGGATGCCAGTGGGCAGGATCAGGGGAAGTTGGGCCACCTCGTCGCACCGTATGCTTTTGCGCCGTTGGGACACCAAGGCGCTGTCTTTGGGCAGCATCAAGAACAAATCTTCTTCCAGCAAGCTCTCGTGAGGCAAATCGGGCGCGGCATCATGGCCAAACAGAATGGCCAGGTCGAGTTGTGTCAAGCGCATCATTTGCGCGATGTGCCCGCTCAAGCCCTCCACAATGTTGAGGACGATGCCTGGATACTTGTCGCGCATGCGTCGCATCAATGGCGCGCCCAAGGCACACAAGGTGGTGGAAGCCAGACCGACCGAGACCATGCCTTGAATAGATCCTGGTTCTTGGCGCGCAATCACCAGTGCTTGCTCGAGTTGGCGCAACATAAACCGGGCATGCTGCAACAAGGCTGCCCCGTTGGGCGTGGGTACAACGCCCTTGGCGGATCGAATGAGCAGTGTTTTCCCTACCTCTTCTTCGAGTTTGGAGAGCTGTTGGCTCAAAGCGGGTTGCGCAATGTAGAGCTGGCGCGATGCTTTGGCCAAGCTGCCGCACTCGACGATGCGAACGAAATATTGCAGTTGTTTCAGATTCAAGGGTTTGGGTCTCCGTGGGTGCAATTGGAGTATATGAAAAACTTATACCTTATGACGGAAAACACGACTTTGCAAACCCCCCAAAGACTCCTAGGATGCTTGGGCTAAGTTAATCACCAACGACAAGGAGACAATGATGGACACTTCCAAGAAATCAGAACTGGCTACAGAAATAACTTCGACAAGACGTCGCCAGTTAATCACCACAGGATTGGCCTTAGGCGGGGCAGCCAGCCTCTCCATGCCCTTGTGGGCCCAGGGGGCGGCACCCATCAAGGTCGGACACCTAACCCCCATGACTGGCTTTCTCGGAGCCCTGGGTGAATATGCAGCCCAAGGCATCAAGATGGCAGCCGATGAAATCAATGCTGCCGGCGGTGTGATGGGGCGAAAGTTGGAGGTGATGACCGAGGACTCGGTGAACCCTCAGGTCGCTGCCACCAAAGCGCAGCGCATGATTGAGCGCGACAACGTCTCGGTGTTGATGGGCGAAATTTCTTCGGCATCGGCTTTGACCATCTCTCAGGTGGCGGGCCGCAATAAGAAATTATTCTTCAGCATCGGTGCACGCTCCGACGTGCTGCGCGGGAAAGACTGCAACCGTTACACCTTCCATGTGGACATTCCTGTCACGGTGATGGTCAATGCCGTAGGTCAAGCTTTGGTGCGTGACAACTTGGTCAAAGGTAAGAAAATTTTCAGCCTGACGGCAGACTATTTGTTTGGCCACGACCTCACCAAAGTCGCCAAAAAATTCTTCACCGACAACGGCGGCACCTTGATTGCGGATGAACTGGTGCCCACCGATGCGACCGACTTGAGCCCCTATCTGCTCAAGATTCGCCAAGCCAAGCCTGATTTGATTGCCTCTCACTTGGCAGGAAACCAAGTGACCAACTTCGTCAAACAGTACGCTGAATTTGGTTTGCCTTACCCAGTGGTGGGCTTCAACCTGAACACCGCTGACGCTTGGGCGGCGGGCGAGGGCAACTTGGGTGGCATTTGGCCCACCGTGTGGCACCATGATTTGCAGACGCCTGCCTCCAAGACGTTTGTGGCGAACTTTGAAAAGCGTTTTGGTCGAATTCCAGAAAACCATGCGTGGATTGAGTACATCACCCTCAAGATCATGGCCCAAGCGATGAACGCCACCAAGTCGACAGACAGTGAGAAATTAATTGCTTATCTGGAAACTGGTGCTGAGTTCGACATTCTCAAAGCACGCAAAGGCTATTTCCGTTCTTGGGATCACCAGTTGATGCAAGAGGCTTACCCTTTCACCGTCAAGCCCAAAGGCCAAGCCAAGAACAAACAAGACTTCTTGCAGTTTGGCGACGCGGTGCCTGCACCCAACCAGTCGCTGGAATTGCTGGCCACCACCAAGGCAGACAACACCTGCAAGATGTGATGGTGCTTGCGTAGATCAATCCATGCTGGCCATGCCAGCATGGACTTAGGTTTCTTTGGAGTTTCATGCAAATCGTTTTTTTGCTCGAACAAGTTGTCAATGGCTTGGTGTTGGGCGGTTATTACCTGTTGATGGCCTTGGGGCTGTCGCTGATCTTCAGCGTGGGTGGCATTGTCAATTTGGCCCATGGTGCTTTCTATGCATTAGGGGCTTACGTCTCTTTAGAGGTGATCAAGCACTTTGGTTTTGGGGCCAGCGTCTTGATCACGCCTGTTTTGGTGGGGTGCCTGGGCATTGCCTTTGAGCGCTTTTTGCTGAGGCGTTTTTATACCGCTGACCCTATCTTGAGTTTGCTGCTCACCTTTGGCCTAGCCATGGTGGTGGAGCAATTCATCCGCATGGTGTGGGGTGCAGCCCCTTTGTCGTCCATGATGCCGCCCGAATTCAAGGGCGCTTGGATGCTGGGAGACATGATGTTCTCCAAGTACCGAATTTTCATTTTGGCTGTGGTGGTGTTGATCTTGTGTGGCATTTGGTTGTTGCTGCACAAAACCGCGTTTGGTCGTGTGGTGCGCGCTGGGGTGCAGCGTCCTGACATGGTGGCTGTGTTGGGTATTCGCTTGCAGCCTTACATGACGGCCATCGTGGTGTTGGGTGTGGCCACCGCTGCTTTGGGCGGCGTGTTGTTTGGTCCTATTGCCACGGTGCATCCTGCGATGGGCACCGAGATCATGACGGTTGCCTTCGTGGTGGTCATCATTGGTGGCTTGGGTAGTTTTTGGGGTGTGGTGCTGTCAGCCTTGTTGGTGGGGGTGGTGCGTGGCATCACGATTCACTTTGAACCTGCCGCCAGCGAAGCCTCGATGTATGTCTTGATGTTTTTGGTCCTCATGCTGCGCCCCCGTGGTTTGCTGGGCGAACGTATTGAGCGTTTTGAATGAGCACCTTGCACTTGAACTCGAAATCCCAACCTCTTTGGATTGCCGCACTGGCCTTGGTGCTGTTGCCGATCATCTTTCAAGCCATCGGTTTGACGCTCGACGCAGCCACTGTGGTGGTGATTTTGGCCATGGCGGCCATGGGCTTGAATTTGCTGGTGGGCTACACCGGTCTGGTGTCGTTTGGACACAGCGCTTGGTTTGGCATTGGCGGTTATGCAGCGGCTTTGTCGCAGAAGCATTGGATGCCAGGGCAGACCTTGTTGCCGCTGTTGTTTGCTGTGGGATTTACCGCTGTCATGTCCTGCGTCATCGGGTTTTTGGTGCTGCGTCGCAAAGGCGTGTATTTCTCTTTGATGACCTTGGCCCTGTGTGCCTTGACCTTTGCCATCTCGTTTCGCTGGACCAGCCTCACCGGCGGTGAGGGTGGTTTGG
>CAIMWY010000344.1 GCA_903845315.1 uncultured Burkholderiales bacterium | reverse complement strand
CGGACTGCGGTTGGGACTGAGCACCGCCAAGACCTTGAGCTTGCCGCTCTTGGCGTGCGGCAACACCTCCAAGGCATTGACCGCCACCAAAGGAATTTGTCCGCCAATGGTGTCGGTGATGGCGGGCGAGCCACCCCGATAAGGCACATGCTGCAAGTCAATGCCAGCGGCGCGTGCAAACAACTCAATCGCCATGTGCGGTGTCGAGCCATTGCCCGGCGAACCAAAAGCAATGCTGTTGGGCTTGCCCTTGGCGGCTTCAATCAGTTGCTTCACAGTGGCGTAGGGCATGTTCGGATTGGCCGCAATCACCACCGGCACGCGGCCAATGAAGGACACCGCCACCAAGTCGCGCTCGGCATCAAACGGCATGGGCTGGTACAGCGCCATGTTGGCGGCCAAGGCATTGGCCGCCAGCATCAAGGTGTAGCCATCGGGCTCAGCCGCGATCACCGACTTGACGGCAATGTTGGTGCCCGCGCCGGGTTTGTTCTCCACCAAAACGGGTTGGCCCATGCTGATCGACAAACTCTGCCCGATGGTGCGTGCCACCACGTCCACCGCCCCCCCTGCGGCATAGCCCACCACCACCTTGATAGGTTTGCTCGGATAGGCCTGCGCCAAGGCTTGGGCCCCGGCAAGGCACATCCACAGCACTGCGCTCCAACGTGTGACAAATTTCATGGGTCTTCCTTGTTCGGAGGTTATGGGGTCTGGGCCAAGCCGCGCAAACCTGCGCGCTCAGACATGCGTTTCACATCACCTTCGCGAACGCGCGCTTGGGCAAAGTCGTTCAAATAAGCCCTGCCTGCTTCGCGGCCCTTTGGAATCGCGATGGCCAAATTCTCCAAACCCCAGCGGTCTGTGAGAACCTGCGAACCAAGCACTTTTTCAGACAGTTCAAACAAGATGCCTTTGTTGGTGGCAAAGGCATCGAGCTCGCCGCGCTGCAACATTTGCTGGGCCACATCCAACGAAGCCACAGGCACCAAGCGCGCCAGCTTCAAACGCTGACCCAACACGCCTTGCGACGAACTGCCTTGGCTCACGCCCAAACGCACACCGGCACGGTCTACATCGGCAAAGTTCTGGATGCGGCTGTTGACAGGCACCAACACACCGAGTTCCAGTTGAATCAGCGGCGGCGTGAAGTCCACCTCTTTGGCCCGCGACGCGGTGGCATTGGTGAACGTCATGTCCACCTCTGAGCGTTTGAGCCCTTCCATCACCTCAGCCACGCGGGGGTAGTTCACCACCTGCACCGGCACGCCCAGTTGCATGCCCAAAGCATGGCCCAACTCGAACGCGACCCCATGAGAAGCACCGGTGCGCCCATCACGTACCCACGAGGTGGGACTGCCCAAATACACACCCACACGCAACACACCCGAAGGTGCAAGCGCCTGCTGCACCTCAGGCGCGACAGACGCCATGGGGGTCGCAGAAGCGGCGTGGCTTGGGTCCGTGGTTTCCCAGGTGCGGACACACCCGCCCAAAGCCAGCAGGGCCGCCAGCAGCCAAGGCCATAAGGGATGGGGTAAGGTACGCATCAAAGGTCCTGTCAGTCGATGTACTTCAAACCAGCCGCAGCCAAGGGTTCGCGCATCTTGTACATGTCCAAGCCCAGTGCGCCCGCAGCCAGCTTGGCGCGCTTTTCGCCTTCGTTGGCTTCACGTGCTTGCGCCGTCGCCAAAGTCTTGGCGGCGATGGCTTGGGGCACACACACCACGCCATCGTCATCGGCCACGATCACGTCCCCGGGGTGAACGATCATGCCAGCACACACCACGGGGATGTTGACAGAGCCGATGGTGGCCTTGATGGTGCCTTTGCTGCTGATGGCTTTGCTCCAGGCGGGAAAACCCATCTTGGTGAGCTCTTTCACATCGCGCACACCCGCGTCAATGATCAAAGCGCGTGCGCCACGGGCCATGAACGAGGTGGCCAACAGGTCACCAAAGTAGCCATCGGTGCACTCGGCCGTGATGGCTGCCACCACAATGTCGCCGGGTTGAATTTGCTCCGCCACCAGACATGCCAATATAAGACTCTAACGAAGAATCTAAGTACCATCCCCCGAATTCATATCCCGAGTTCGGCGATGGTGTTGGAAGAGTTTG
>CAIMWY010000343.1 GCA_903845315.1 uncultured Burkholderiales bacterium | reverse complement strand
TGGCCGAGTTGGTCAGTCTGGCCAAGAGCAAACCCGGGCAACTCAATTACGCCTCCACCGGCACCGGCAGCTCCAACCAACTGGCGGCCGAGTTGTTCAAGATGACGGCGGGGGTCGACATGAACCACATCCCCTACAAAAGCGGCGCCCCCGCCATCACCGATGTGATTGGGGCCCAAGTCGATGTGATGTTTGTCAGCGCCAGCTCGGTGCTGGCCCACATCAAGAGCGGCAAGATGAAGGCCTTGGCCGTCACCACCAAAACCCGCATCCCGCATCTGCCCGACACCCCGTGTGTAAGCGACACCTATCCCTCGTTCGAAGTGCGCTCTTGGCTGGGCCTGTTGGTGCCAGCCAAAACACCCGGTGCCATCGTGCAGCAACTCCACCACGAGGTGCGTGCGGCGCAGCAAACCCCAGAGTTGAAAAACTTCTTCCAAGCCCAAGCCATCGATGTGTCGAATGGCAGCCCCCAACAGTTTGGCGACTTCATCAAGGCCGAGACCGAGCGCTGGGGTGAGGTGATTCGCCGCGCCAAGATCAAGGTGGACTGATCGCATGTCGCGCCATACCTCAGCTCTGCTGCTCTGGCTGACTGCCCTCTGGATGGCTTGTATATCCAGCGTTGACGCACAAACACCCAGCGCCAATTTTCCCAACCGCACCGTGACGTTGGTGGTGCCGTTTTCAACCAGCACCTCGGCCGATGTGATGGCGCGTTTGCTGAGCACCCAACTCAGCGCGCGTTGGGGTGTGCCGGTGGTGACCGACAACCGCGTGGGCGCATCGGGCGCGATTGGCTCAGAGGCGGTGGCCAAGTCTGCCGCCAATGGCCACACCTTGTTGTTCACCGCCACCTCGCACGGCACGGTGCCGGCCCTGCGCGCCAAGCTGCCGTTTGACCCGATCAAAAGCTTTGAACCTGTGGCCTTGATGGCCACCAGCGCCCTGGCCTTGGTGGTGCCGCCTCAGTTGGGTGTGAAAAATTTCAACGAATGGCTGGCCCTGGTCAAAGCCAAACCGGGTCAGCTCAACTACGCCTCGCCTGGCAACGGTGTGGTGCAGCACCTGGCCATGGCCTTGCTGCTGCAAGAAACCGGTGCCAGCATGAGCCATGTGCCCTACAAAGGCGCAGCGGGTGCCATGACCGACCTGATGGGCGGTCATGTGCAAGCCAGCATCGTGGCGCTGCAAACCTCCAGCAGCCTGATTCAAAGTGGGCAACTGCAGATGCTGGCCGTGATGAGCGACGAGCGCTCTGCGGTGTTCCCCAAAGTGCCCACGCTCAAAGAGTTGGGCTACCCCAACTTGGTGGTAGACACCTGGTACGGCATCTTCGCGCCAGCTGGCACACCGCCGGAGGTGGTGGGCAAACTCAATGGCGACTTCAACACCTTGCTGCAAATGCCCGAGGTGCGCGAGGCCATGACCAAGCACGGACTCAGCCCGGCTGGCGGCAAGCCTGAACGCTTGGGGCAGCTGCTGTCGCGCGAAGTCACGCGCTGGAAGCAAGTGGTCAGCACTGCGCACATCCAAGCGGACTGAAACCCGCCACACACCGACAGAAAGACACCATGAGTTTGTTGCAAGATTTGGTCATTGCCTCGCGCACCTGTGCCGAGCACGGGGTGATCGACGCCTACGGGCATGTGAGTGTGCGCAGCGAGACCTCGCCCGAGCGCTACTGGATGGCACGCGCCGTGGCGCCCGAGCTGATCACCGAAGCCGACCTGCTGGAGTTTGACCTCGACAGCCACCGCATCCAAGACGGTGGCCCGCCGGCCTACAACGAGCGCTACATCCACGGCGAGATTTACAAAGCCCGGCCCGACGTGCACGCCATCGTGCACAACCACTCGCATGCGGTGGTGCCCTTCAGTTGCACCGGCTGTCGGCTGCGCCCGATTTTTCATTTGGCGGCCTTCATTGGCGAAGGCATTCCCACCTGGGACATCCGCGACGCGCAACGCGGCAGCGACATGCTGGTGCGCAACAGCCAGCTCGGCCAGTCCTTGGCGCGCAAACTGGGAAGCCACCCCGCTGCGCTCATGCGCGGCCACGGCTCGGTGGTGGTGGGCGCCAGTTTGGCGATTGCCGTGGGGCGCACCATTTACCTGGACCACAACGCCAAGATGCAAATGCAAGCCATGCAAATGCAAGCGCTGCAATCGCCCGGGCAGTTGGACGAAGTGGTGTACCTCGACGACGAAGAGGTCGAGGCCTTGTCGTGGCAAGCCTACGCCCGTTCGTGGGATCTGTGGCGCACCCAATGGTTGCCGCGCTTGGCCGCTGAAGCGGCTCCGCCCAAAACCACCTCGCACTGACCTACTTCTTGCTAATCCACTTCGTTCTGCTCCACTTTGATCTGACCCACACCGATGACACGTCGACACCTTCTTCAACTCGCCAGCAGCGCGCTCGCATTGCTCGCCTGCGCGGGTGCTTATGCACAAAACGCCAGCACCTGGCCCAGCAAGAACATCCGCCTGGTGGTGCCCTATGCGGCAGGCGGGCCCGCGGATTTGGTGGCGCGCGAACTCGCCCTCACCTTGACCGCTGACCTCAAGCAGTCGGTGACGGTGGAGAACATGGGTGGCTCCATGGGCGTGCCTGCGCTGGGCGCGGTGGCACGGGCCGAACCCGATGGCCACACCTTGCT
>CAIMWY010000342.1 GCA_903845315.1 uncultured Burkholderiales bacterium | reverse complement strand
TACCTTGCCCGGGAAGATCGTACTTAAACCCCTGCCCGGCCTGCCCGTCATTCGCGATCTGATCGTTGACATGACACAATTTTTCAAGCAATACAACTCGATCAAGCCCTACCTGATCAATGACACGGTACCGCCAGAGAAAGAGCGTTTGCAGTCACCCGAAGAGCGTGAAGTGCTCAATGGCCTGTACGAGTGTATTTTGTGCGCCAGCTGTTCCACCTCGTGCCCCAGCTTCTGGTGGAACCCCGACAAGTTTGTGGGCCCGGCAGGTTTGTTGCAAGCCTACCGTTTTCTGGCAGACAGCCGCGACCATGCTACGGCTGAGCGCCTGGACAATCTGGAAGATCCCTACCGCCTGTTCCGTTGCCACACCATCATGAATTGCGTCGATGTTTGCCCCAAGGGTTTGAATCCCACCAAGGCGATCGGTAAGATCAAAGAAATGATGGTTCGACGCGCGATCTAACCCGTGTTTGACTCTCCCTACATCGTTGGTGACGCCCAACTCGACGGCCTGGCCCCCCAGACACCGTTGAGCGAGCGTGCTTTGAGCAAACTGCGCTGGCGTACCCGCCGCGGCCTGCTCGAAAACGATTTGTTCATCGAACGCTTTTTTGCGCGACACGCTTCCAGCTTGACTGTGGGAAATGCCCGCGGCATGTATGCTTTGATGGATTTGGCTGATAACGATTTGATGGATTTGTTTCTCAAGCGCACCACATTGTCGCCTGAGATAGCAACGCCTGAAGTTTGCGAAGTGCTGGAGATGTTGCTGGTGTGAAGGCCTGCAGCCAATTGAATTGATTTTTGAGGAAACTAACCATGAAACTTGCTGACAACAAAGCCACCCTGTCGTTCAGTAACGGCAGCCCCAGTGTAGACATGCCCGTTTACCAAGGCAACATCGGTCCGGACGTCATTGACATCCGCAAGCTGTATGCCCAAACCGGTATGTTCACCTACGACCCGGGCTTCCTGTCCACAGCGTCTTGCCAATCGGCCATCACCTACATCGATGGTGACAAAGGTGAGTTGCTGTACCGCGGCTACCCCATTGAACAACTGGCCAACAGCATTGACTATTTGGACACTTGCCATCTCTTGCTCAAAGGCGAGTTGCCCAATGCCAAGGAAAGCCATGACTTTCATAAGCTGGTGAACAACCACACCATGGTGAACGAGCAAATGCAGTTCTTCCTGCGGGGTTTCCGCCGCGATGCTCACCCGATGGCCGTGTTGACTGGCCTGGTGGGCGCTTTGTCGGCTTTCTACCATGACAGCACCGACATCAACAACCCTGAACATCGCGAAATCTCCGCCATCCGTTTGATCGCCAAGATGCCTACCTTGGTGTCCATGGCCTACAAATACGGCGTGGGCCAGCCCTTCATGTACCCGCAGAACAACCTGAGCTATTCGGGTAATTTCCTGCGCATGATGTTTGGCGTGCCCTGCGAAGAGTATGTGGTCAACCCCGTGCTGGAACGCGCCATAGACCGCATCTTCACGCTGCACGCTGATCACGAGCAGAACGCCTCTACCTCGACGGTGCGTTTGTGTGGATCGTCAGGTACCAATCCCTTTGCGGCCATTGCTGCAGGTGTGGCTTGCCTGTGGGGCCCTGCCCACGGCGGCGCCAACGAGGCTTGCCTGAACATGCTGGAAGACATCCAAAAAATGGGGGGTATTTCCAAAGTCGGCGAATTCATGAGCCAGGTAAAAGACAAAAACTCCGGCGTCAAGCTGATGGGTTTCGGTCACCGCGTTTACAAAAACTACGACCCACG
>CAIMWY010000341.1 GCA_903845315.1 uncultured Burkholderiales bacterium | reverse complement strand
GTTGGCACGGGGTTGAAAATCATCGTCATCACCCCGTGGCGGACGGGACTCGTTGTCACGCGGCATGCGTGCCTCAAGTTCACGCGGCATGCGTGCCTCAAGTTCACGCGGCATGCGAGGCTCAAGGTCACGCGGTGCGCGGGGCGCGTCTTGGCGTGGGCCACGGTTGTCAAACTGCCGGGCAGGACGCGGGCCTTGACCTTGTGGGCGGTTGCCGTCGCGCGGTGGTCGTTCACCGTTGCGGTCGCGGCTCACATGGCCGTTGGGGCGCGGTGCACGGGCTTCGCTGTCAGCGCCTTCGCCGCGCGGTGCCGGGCCACGGCCGCCGCGTCCACCTCCGCCTGAGGCGCCTTTGGTGTCACGGATGCGTTGCATCATTTCGTTGCGCGCGGCTTTGGCAGCAGCGGCCATCACGTCGCGACCTGGCGGCTTGCCCAAACCACCCCACAGGGTTTGACGCCCCATGGCGATGGGCTCGGCTTGTTCATCGGTCTCTGGGCCAAATCCTTCGACCACAACCACAGGCACTTGCTGCTTGGTGAAGTACTCAATGTCTTTCATGAAGCCTTCTTCGTCCAGTGACACCAAGCTCACGGCTTCGCCGCTAGAGCCCGCACGACCAGTGCGACCAATGCGGTGCACATAGTCTTCGCTGATGTTGGGGATTTCGTAGTTCACCACGTGTGGCAACTCGTCGATGTCGATGCCGCGTGCGGCAATGTCTGTCGCCACCAAAGCGCGGATGTCGCCGCTCTTGAAGCCTGCCAAGGCTTGGGTGCGGGCAGTCTGGCTTTTGTTGCCGTGCAGTGCCATGGCGTTGATGCCGTTCTTGGTCAAGAACTCGGCCACGTTGTTGGCACCAAATTTCGTGCGCGTGAACACCAGCACCTGGCTCCAGTTGTGCTCGTTGATGATGTGTGCGAGCAAGGCTTTTTTCTTGCCACGACCTACGGGGTGGACCACTTGGGAGATGCGTTGCACCGTGGTGTTGCTGGGCGTGACCTGAATGCTTTGTGGGTTCTTGAGCAAGCCGTTGGCCAGTTCACGAATTTCGTCACTGAAAGTGGCAGAGAACAACAGGCTTTGTTTGTCTTTAGGCACCAAGGCCAAGATTTTTTTGACGTCATGGATGAAGCCCATGTCGAGCATGCGGTCGGCCTCATCGAGCACCAGCATTTGCACAGTGGACAGATCGAGCAAACCTTGCTGCTGTAAGTCGAGTAAACGACCAGGCGTGGCCACCAAGATGTCCACGCCCTTTTTGATGCGAGCGACTTGCGGGTTCATGCCCACACCGCCAAAGATGACGGTAGAGGTGAGTTGCAGGTATTTGCCGTAGGTACGGATGGACTCTTCCACCTGAGCTGCAAGTTCCCGTGTGGGGGTCAGCACCAGGGCACGCACACCGTAGACGCCGAATTTGTTTTCGGTGCTGCGACTCATGGTGAGCTTGTGCAGCATCGGCAAGGTGAAGGCGGCGGTTTTGCCGGTGCCGGTTTGGGCGCCTGCCAGCAGATCGTGGCCTTCGAGCACAGCGGGAATGGCCTGGGCTTGGATGGGGGTGGGAGTTTCGTAACCCTGTTCGAGTACGGCTTTTAAGATGGCCGGGGCCAAATTCAATTCTTCAAATTTCATGATGGAGCGCCTATGTCAGCGCATGACACCAACCCGCTTGGCCCGAAGGCCACCCAGTCAAAGGTCGGCAAT
>CAIMWY010000340.1 GCA_903845315.1 uncultured Burkholderiales bacterium | reverse complement strand
AGCCGTGACAGACTTTGAACGCAGCCTGCATGGGGTGCAGCGTGCCATCGGCTTGGGCCAAGCCTTCGATGGTGGTGATGTGCGCGCCCTGGGCTTGCGCCAGCAGCACGTTGCATGACTTGACCGAGCTGCCGTTCATCAGCACGGTGCAAGCGCCGCACTGCGCGGTGTCACAGCCCACATGGGTGCCGGTGAGTTGCATGTGTTCACGGATGGCCTGCACCAACAGGGTGTTGGGTGCGGCGTCGAGGGTCACGGCTTGGCCGTTGACGTGGAGAGAAACCTGCATCGATGTGTCCTTTTGATTTCAAGCCGCGTGCATCAAGCGCCACAGGCGATAAGGGGTCAGCGGCATTTGCAGCTGGGGGGACAAGTCGGCACGACCATGGCGGGCCAGAGCGTCGGCCACGGCGTTGACCACAGCGGGTGTGGCACCGATGGTGCCCAACTCGCCCACGCCTTTGACGCCCAAGACGTTGTTTTTGCAAGGGATGCTTTGGTCCATCTCGGTGACAAACAAGTTGGGCATGATGTCGGCGTGCGGCACGGCATAGTCCAACAAGCTGCCGGTGAGCAACTGGCCGGTTTCGTCGTCGTACACCACATGCTCGAGCAGCGCTTGGCCAATGCCGTGCACCGCGCCACCGTCAAGCTGGCCGCGCACGATCATCGGGTTGATGACGCGGCCGACGTCGTTGACCGAGGCATAGGCCACCACCTGCACTTCGCCGGTTTGAGGGTCGAGTTCGACCTCACACACATGGCAGCCATTGGGCCAGGTCGGGCCTTTGGCCGCGGTGGTGGAGTTGAGTTCAATGCGCTGGTTGGGTTGGGCACTGGCCAACTCGGCCAGGCTGACCTTGAGGTCGGTGCCCGCCACATGGAAGCTGCCTTGTTCGTAGCGCAAGTCTTGCGGTGCGGCTTCCAGCGCTTGGGCAGCCAGCTCTTGGGCTTTGTCCAGGGCTTGCTTGGCCCCCACGCTGACGGCAGAACCGCCCGTGAACAGCGAGCGTGAACCCGCGCTGCCAAAGCCGTTGCCACGGTCGGTGTCGCCCATGACCACACGCACTTGCGAAAGGGGCACGCCAAACACGTCCACCACCAGTTGCGCCAGCGAGGTGGCAATGCCCTGCCCCATGGCGTTGACGGCGGTGAACACCTCGATCACGCCATCGGCCAGCACTTGCACATGCACGTTTTCTTCCAGCGCGTTGCCACCTGTCCACTCCAAGAAAGTGGCCACGCCCAAACCGCGCCACAGGCCTTGTTGGGCCGACGCAGCGGCGCGCTGCTCAAAGCTGTCCCAATGCGCCAGCGCCAGGCCTTGGTCCATGATGGACTCGAAGTGGCCCACGTCATAGGTTTGGCCCATGGGATTTTTGTAGGGCATCTGCGAGGGCTGCACAAAGTTGTGACGCCGCAGCGCTATGCGGTCAATGCCGGTTTGGCGCGCGGCCTCGTCCATCAAGCGTTCGATGTTGTAGATCGACTCGGGACGACCCGCACCCCGGTAAGCGCCGGTGCTGGCGGTGTTGGTCAACACGCCCGTGAAGTGGAAGTCGATCAGCGGAATGTCGTACACACTGGTCTGCACCCAGGGGCCAATCAAGAGCTGAATGGCCACGCCGGTCATGACGGCGTAGGCGCCCACGTTGGCGTTGTTCTCGATGCGCAGGGCCAAAATTTTGCCGCTGGCGTCCAAGGCCAGCGAGGCGTGCGATTCGATGTCGCGCCCGTGCGAGCTGCTCAAAAAGTCTTCGCTGCGGTCGGCAATCCATTTGACAGGCAACTGCAAGCGGTGCGCACAGTAGGCCACCACCAGGTCTTCGGGGTAAGGGCCGGTCTTCATGCCAAAGCCGCCGCCCACGTCCCCCACCACCACACGCACCTGCTCAGGCTTGAGTCCCAGCAAACCCGCCACGGCACCGCGCACGGCGGTAGGCATTTGCGAGCTCATGCGCACCACCAAGCGATCGGCGTCGATCGAGGCCACCACGCTGCGGGGCTCAATGGTCAAAGCGGCCAAGCGCTGGTTGGTGATGTCGAGTTCGACCACATGGGCCGCCGAGGCAAAGGCTTTGGCAGCGGCTTCGCGGTCGCCATAACGGGTTTCGGCCACGCGGTTATCGGGCGCGTCCGAGATCAAGGGCGCGCCGGGCTTCAAAGCGTCGGTCAGCGTCACCGCGCAGGGCAGCTCGTCGAAGTCGATCTGCACCGCCTCTGCCGCGTCACGCGCTTGTTGCTCGGTGTCGGCCACCACAGCCACCACGGGTTCGCCCACATAGCGCACACGATCCACCGCCAAGATATGACGCACCGGAGTGGCGGCAGGCGTGCCGTCCGCGCGGGTGAAGTTGGCCACACCCGGCATGGCGGGGCGGCCTTCGTCGACCAACTGCTGGCCGGTGACAACCAGGCGCACGCCGGGCATGGCCTGCGCGGCGGAGGTGTCGATCGACACAATGCGTGCGTGGGGGTAAGAGGAGCGCACAAAGCACAAACGCGTTTGGCCTTGCGGCGTCACGTCGTTGGCGTAAATGCCGGCACCTTTGAGCAATTGCTCGTCTTCCAGTCGTTGAACAGCTTGTCCGCTGCCAAACCGTGTCGTTGTTGAGACCAAGTTCAAGCTCCCGTGGGTTGGTTAACTCCAACGAGTGTATCGCCCGAAGAATGCCCCGGTGTCACACAGGTGTGTCAAACACCACGAGGGGCCTGTGCAGATGTTGATAATTTGTTCATCCCCCAATCAACCCCCTCACAACCTGTGGAGCACTGCTTTGACATCCCCCAAAAAACGCCCAACCCCCGCTAGCCCCCCCCCCCGCATCGGCATCCTCGGCCTGGGCATCATGGGCGGCGTGATGGCCGAAGAGTTGTTGCGCCAAGGCTTCAAGGTCTGTGGCTTTGACATTGCACCGGCTGCCAAAGCACGGCTCAAAAGCCATGGCGGTCGGGCTTTGGCCAGCGTGCAGGCGGTGAGCGACCAATCCGACATCGTGATCGTGTCGCTGGCCACCTCCAACGCGCTGCGGCAAGTCACGCAAGCACTGGCCGACGCCGCAGCCAAGAGCAAGCACACGCCCTTGGTGATTGAAACCAGCACCCTGCCCTTGGCCGACAAGATGCATT
>CAIMWY010000339.1 GCA_903845315.1 uncultured Burkholderiales bacterium | reverse complement strand
TCGATTCTCAGGAGACTGACATGAGCCCCGCTTCATTGGTTCGCCGAAAGACATGCTTGACCGCTTGGGTTGTGCTTCCGCTGTTGGCCCTGCAGGCTTGCAGCACTTGGGCGCAAACCTATCCGACCAAACCCATCAAGTTCATCATCACCCACGCGGCAGGAGGCTTGCCAGACACCGTGGCGCGTGTCTATGCACAAAAGCTGACCGAGCGTTTGGGCCAGTCGGTGGTGATCGACAACAAGCCCGGCGCCAATGGCATGGTGGCTGCACAAGCCATGGCCACCGCACCCAAAGATGGCTACACCTTCATGGTGACCGATGGTTCGACCTTCTCCATCAACCCCGTGATCCACAAGAACCTGAGCTACGACTACAAGCGTGACTTTGTGCCGGTTTCTTTGGCCGCGCGCGCACCTTTGTACTTGGCGCTCAACCCCCAAACGCCAGCCAGCAATTTGCGGGAAGTGGCGGCCTTGGCCAAGTCCAAACCGGGCGTGCTCACCTATGGCTCATCTGGCATTGGCAGCACCCACCATCTGACCATGGAAGCCTTGAAGTCGGCACTGGGCTTGGACATCGTGCACGTGCCATTCAAAGGCTCGGCGCAGTCGGTGCCGGCCTTGGTGGGCGGGCAAGTCGACATGCTGTTCTCGGCCTTGCCGTCTTTGTCGGGCTTTGTGAAATCCAACCAAGTTCGCCTGATTGGCAGCAACGCGGGCAAGCGCTCTGCGCAAGAACCCCAGGTCCCTGCCATTGCCGAGCTGATCCCCGGTTTTGACTTTGCCCCGACCGTGGCTGTGTTTGCCGCCACAGGCACCCCCCAAGCGGCGATTGACCGCATCAGTGCCGAGATGGCGGCGGTGGCCAAGTTGCCAGAGGTGCTGCAACTGCTGAGCAACGCTGGCATTGAAGCCGTGGGCAGCAGCCCCGCCGAATTGGGCCGTGTGATGCAGGACGAAATCGAGCGATTGGGCAAGACCGTTCAAAGCGCCAATCTCAAGCAGGAGTGATGATGAGTCGATTGAATTTGAGCTTTGCGTGTTGGAACTACGACCGCACCCGTGCGCTGATGGATGGCACGGTCAAAGTCGATGGCATTGACCTGAATTACCTGAACTTGCCGGTGGAAGAAACTTTTTTCCGCATGGCGCGTTTCCGTGAATTTGACTTGGCTGAGATGTCCCTGTCGTCTTACTGCGTGACGCTCTCCAAGCCCGAGCGTCCGTTTGTGGCGCTGCCGATTTTCCCGTCGCGCTTTTTCCGCCATTCGTCGATTTACATCAACGCCCACAGCGGTATTCGTGAGCCCAAAGACCTGATTGGCAAACGCATTGCCAGCCCCGAATACCAAATGACAGCACCGGTGTGGATTCGTGGCATCTTGTCGGACCACTACAACGTGCCTGTGGATGCACAGCCGTATTTGTATGGCGGCGAAGAAGAGGTGGGCCGAATTGAAAAAATGAAGCTAGAGTTGCCGCCCAACATCCAGGTCAGCCCGATTGGGCCGCATCAGACTTTGTCGCAAATGCTGCACGATGGCGAGTTGGATGCG
>CAIMWY010000338.1 GCA_903845315.1 uncultured Burkholderiales bacterium | reverse complement strand
TCAATTCTTCGGGCAGTGCATAGCGGTCTGCAATCACAAAGTCAAACCAAGGCATGCCCGTGGTACCAATAAACCCGAGGTAGGTGCCTTGCTTGGGGGCTGGGTGCAGGGCAAATATGCCGGGGCGAGCGCCAGAGCTCAAGCCATGCAAGTCGATCAGCACGTCAATTTCATCATTCAATACCTGCTCAGCCACTTGTCTGTCTGTCAAAGTATGAATAGGGCGTAAATGATCAAAGGCCTTCTTCAGGCGCTCGCGGTGCGCTGTGCCGTCTTCGGGGCTGAAGTCGTAGCCATAAATTGCAAACTTTTTTTTGTCGTGCCCTTCCAGCAACTCGGGCAATAGCAAGCCCACAGCGTGCACACACATGTCGCCCGACACATAGCCAATGCGAATGCGGTCGTGGTGGTATTCACGGCCCTTGCTTAAAAACTCTTCTTTAAAACCATAGGTGCGTTCTACAAACGCAAAGGCGGTGAGCAGTTGCTGTACCGGGTCATCGGTCAGCGCCAACATGGCCAAGGGCGATGTGGCCATGAGCATTTCGTTGTGGGTGATGTTGGGCAGGGGTTTATACACAGGCCAGGCACAAGATTTTTGGCGAATGTGCACCCAGTGTTGAATGACGCCAGCTTGTTTTGGGTTGAGGGCCAGGCTTTGTTCAAGCGCTTGCTCGGCCATGTCGTATTGCTTGAGGTCTTCTTGCACGCGGCCAATGTGGTTCAGGGCCAGCACCAGCATGTCGGAGGAGGGCGCGTCTTTGAGCAAGCGATAGCTCACCAGCGTGGCCCAGTGTTGCAAGGCTTCGTCGCGTTTGCCCATTTTTTCCAAGGTCAAGCCAAGGTTGATCAAGGCTTGCGGAAACCGGGGTTGCAGCAGCAAGCATTGGGCATAGGCATTGACCGCCTCTTGCGGGTTGCCCGTACTTTGCAACAACGAGCCGTAGTTGAACCACGCCATGTGTCGGTTGGCGTCTTGCGAGGTGCTCAGCCATGACTGGTAAAGCGCCAAGGCCTCTTGGGCCTTGCCGCTTTGTTGCAGCTGTTCGCAGCTGGTAAACAATTTGTCGAGACCCATAGGTTCTTCCAAGGCTTCAAATGCTGGGTTGCGTGCATTCATGGTGTCAATGTGCAAGTTTTTGCATGCTCAGGGCATGTGCCATGCCTGTCAAGGCACTCGTCTCTGCCAACAAGCCAGGATGTTCGGGGTGGTGGCGCAAGCCTTCTTGTGCCACTTGTAAGGCGGCTACTGGGTCAAGGCGCATTTGCAATGCGCGAACCAGTGTCAAATAAGTGGCAGCATCGGTACGTTCCGCGCGAATTTCAAGCAGGCCTTGCAAATACTCCACCACCTGCGGCCAATCTTGCCGCATCACGGCCAAGTAGCCACTGATGGTCAGCATGTCTTCGCTGTTGGGGTACAGGGCCATGCCCGCATCACCCAATGCATGTGCAAGGTGGCGGCGGCTTGGGTCGACCAACAGGTTTTGTATGGTTTCGCGAATTTCTTGCGGGCTGAATTGCTTCACCATGCCAAATTGGTAATGGCCTGCGGTTGGGTTCTGATTCACTAGTTGAATGTACAAAGACATACGAAGCTCCTATCTTGAAACGGCAACAAGCGGCAAAACCTGTCGGATATTCGTCATCAAGCAATTTGCATTCCAATTGGTTTAATTTCTGTCCGCTCTTTAAGAGGCCACTTCAAAAGTGATGTCGCGCTGATCACTGATGTGTTGCCGCTTTGCCTATCTGTGCCGGATAGCGGCAGGTTGATAGGGTGGTTGTTGCCTGGCATTGCTTTTGCTTGAGTGTGTCTGAATCTCAACACATTTACTCTGGAGCATCTCATGACCCTCATTCAAGAACTGATGAATCAAGCCAACGTTGGTGGCTTACTCAATGCATCAGTGATCAAACGTTTCAGCCCTGCTGAAATTCGTGAAACCATTCAATCGCTGGTTGCCACCGAGCAACTCGAATTGGCCAACGCCCTGGGTGACGCAGGCATGAGCTTGTACCCCGACAGCGAAGACATGTTGGCCATCACCAGCTTGCTGGCCATGATGAACCAAGACTGGCCTTTGGCTGTGGAACTGCTCGAAGACCTGAAGAAGGTGCAGGGCGACACCACCCCCCCATTTACCTTTGTGATGTTTGTGCGTGCACTGCGTTGCAACCTCGACCCAGCCCGCGCCTTGGAAGTTGCCAAGCAAGGACTGGCCTTGTACCCCCAGCAAGTTGAACTGCTGGCTGAGAAGCTCTCGCTGGATGATTTCAGCGATTCCATGATGTCTACAGCGGGTTACCAACACTGAGCGGCAACCATGTTGCCACCGGCGGCCAAGCGGCAAACGCTTGCCACTGAAGCGACAAAACCTTGCCACTGAATACTTAGATGAACACTTTCGCACATTCAAAAATGGGAAAACCCCTATTCAGAAGTGCCAAAAATAGTTGGCACGAGATGTGCTTAATCAGTTGCAAGTTTGATTGACCAAGAAAGGTCAGGAGAAAAAAATGGCAGTAATTAACACCAACGTCAAAGCGCTGTTCTCACAGATGGCCCTGAAAACCTCAGGCCTTGCGCAGAGCACCGCCATGCAGCAATTGTCAACCGGCAAGCGCATCAACTCAGCGAGAGATGATGCCGCAGGTATGGCGATTGCCACCCGCATGACGCATCAAATACGCAGCTTGAACCAAGCCGTGCGCAATGCGGGGGACGCCATCTCCTTGATCCAAACCGCTGAAGGGGCGACGAACGAAATCACAGACATGCTGCAACGCATGCGTGAGTTGTCGATCCAAGCGGTGAACGACACCAATGACAACGCCCAGCGTAGTTACTTGGATTTGGAATTTCAGCAACTCAAGCAGCAAATTGTCCAAATTGCCGACAACACAGAGTGGAACGGATTTCCTTTGTTGAGTGGCAAAGCTGGGCAACAAGTGGGCGAGATGCCCGTCTACAAAGCCACTTCACAAAACCTCACCAGCGATGGCGCGATTTTTGTGAATCCAACCACCACACGCACGCTCGAAGGCTCGGGTGTTGGCGAGCAGCAAAAAATCACCTTCACTGCGGCCTCCTTGCCCGCGGCATTGACCGGTACTCGTACCCTCACTGTGGGTGACGTGGACGTCACCATTGATGTCAACAATGTGGGAACCGTGGGTGCTTTGAACACACGCATCAAAGAAGTTTTGGATCAGAGCGCTAAATTTGGCTCAGGCTCTGGCCGTACTGTTTCTTTAGAGACCTCAGGTGGGGGTACAGCCAATGACACCTTGGTGATCAACTTTTCCGCAACCGAAGGACATGTCAATCCCTTGTCTTTCAACGATGGCACAACCAACATCGTCATGAACCCGCCAACCACCACACGCAATGCAGTGGTGACAGCAAAAGAAGATTTGGCCAACAACGGCAAGTTCTTAAAGAGCGGCACGCTGACCATTGAAAAATCTGCTGCAGGTGTGGTCACTGCCAATTTCTTGACAGCCGACAACCAAACCATTTCAATGGTCGGTAACTTCTCGGCTGCCACTGGCAAAGTTGTTTTCGGTGTGACCGATGCAGATGGCGCCAACAGCAGTGTGATCTCTGACACTCTGACCTACACCTTGAAAGACGCCAGCGGTGCAACGCTGGACAACAGCGCGACCGAACTCGATTTGAGTACACGTGCATTGAAATTGTCCGTGGACGTTGCGGGCAGCATTCCTGCCATGCATTCAGGTGACTTGTTGATCAACGGCGTTGACATTGGTGGTTCTTTTGCTGCGGACGACAAACTGTCGCCTGTCAACAATGCATCAGGCAGCGCGATCGCCAAAGCCGCTGCCATCAACCGCAAAGCGGCCGCAGCTGGCACCAGCCGTGGCGAGTCTCAATCCTTGACTTTTTCGGGCAATCCAAGCCCTGGCACGATCACAGTCGGTGGTGTGTCGGTGACGTTGACCAGTGCAGAAAACACATCGGTGTTGGCTGCTGCCAAAGTTGCCGCTGCTCTGCGTGCCAGCCCTCAATACGGCCCATCTTCGGGACGCACCATCACTTACCCTACCGGTGGTGCCGTGGTGAACATAGATTTCCCTGCCAGCGATGGCGATGTGGGTGAAACCACGGTATCGGCTGGTCAAACTGCACTCAAAGTGATTGCTGACACCACCGTCAAGTACAGCAATTCAGAGCCAGGTACAGGTGTGTTCGCCAAGGTGAATGAAAACGTGTTTTCAGGCAAAGCCATGACAGGAAATTCTGTTGTGCGAGGTGCGGTTTTTATCAACGGCTATGCCTCTGCCAACATCGTCACCGCGCTCAATAACCCACGTGAAACACGTGCTAACGTGGTCAAGGCCATCAACCTGATCAGTGATCGCACGGGTGTGAAAGCGATTGACACAGGCACTGAGTCTTCAGGTGTGACCTTGGTGGCTGCCGATGGTCGCAACATCGAAGTGCGCTTTGAAACTGACGCCAATGCGGCTGTGTTTGGCGATCGCATCGGTATGCGTGAGGGCGTTCAAAGCTCCACCATTTCACTGGAATCCAAAATTCCTGCAGCTGTTGTGCTGAGCAGCACGTCCAAAGGCGACATCTCACGGGTGGGTTTGACAGCGGGTAATTTCTCTAAAAACCAATCTGTTTACAGCACGGTTGCTCGCTCCATCGTGGAGTCGTCTGTGGCGCAAGTCAGTAAAGTGACCTTGGATACGGGCACCGTCGCTGTGGGTGACAAACTCACTGTCGTGATCAACAGCACACCCTATACCTACACCGCAGTTGCGGGAGATGCGGGTAACAACAAAACCCAGGCGATGCGTGCTGGCTTGATCAACTTGATCAACACCTTCAACCCAACCCCCAACGTTACCGTCACGGCTGGCACCACCGTGGGTGAATTGTTGATCACCTCTAAAGTACCTGGAACACCCTTTACCCTCTCTACCAGCAAAGCGTTTGCTGCGAACAGTGTGGGAACAATTTCTTCACAAACTGTGACAGAAAATAAAGTGACCGATACCAAAAACTTAGGTATGGACGATTTGCAAATCAACGGTGTGGCAATTCGCCCTGCAACAACTGCGGATGACTTGCTCTCCAACACGGTCACCAGCAGCAGCAACCGGTCCGCCAGTGCCATTGCTTTGGCGGCAGCGATCAACGCCAGCACACCTGAAACGGGTGTCAAGGCCGTACCCAATGCCGCGGTGATCCAAGGCAAGAAAACCATCACCACGAACACCGAAACAATGATCGGTGGCACGATGGTTCAAACTGCAGCACCCGTGGGCGTGCATTCGTTGTACCTGAATGGTATTGAAGTGAAAGTTGACTTCAAGCTCGACGAAGATCCCGTGGATCGCCGTATGAAAGTCGTCAATGCCATCAATGAACGTACAGGCCAACATGGCGTCACTGCTGAAGACAATGGCAATGGCGTGACACTCAAGTCCGATGGTCGCAATTTGTCGGTTTGGTTCGACTCCAACGACCCCGGTTTGTCGCCCGCATCCTTTGGTCTTGACCAAGGTAGCGCCAAGGCGCAAGTCTCTAAGGTCAGCATTGGTGGAACGGTGGGTGTTGGAGATCAGGTGTCGGTCAGCATCAATGGCTCGGCGATCACTGCCACTGTAGGACTTGCAGGCCCTGCTCAAGCGGCCATTGATTTGACGGCGGCCATCAACGGCACTGCAGCTTTGAAAAACCTGGTGGCCTATGTCGATCCTGATGATGCAACTTCGGTATTGATCAGCTCCAAGGTCCCAGGCTCACCGTTTGATTTACGTGGCGCAACAACCATTAACCCGTTGTCCACTTTGGCTTTGGGAACTGCCCAAGCCAACGACATGGGGAATAACCAAATCACAGGTATTCGCAATGCCAATGAATCCACTGCCAGCGCCAGAACGCTGTATGGTTCAGTCAGCCTTATTGGCGTGGCAGCGGACTTGCCAGCGATGCCGGGTGTGGATGGATTGCCTCCTAGCATGGTTGGTATTTCTGGCAAGCCCATCACCATTTCCACTGGCGCTGACGGTTTCAGTGCGCAGAGTAATTTTGCCGCCTTGGGATTTCAAGTCGGGTCTTTTGGTGGTCGCTCAAGCGAAGACATGGATCCTCCACGTATAGGTCGATTGGCGTTCCAAGTGGGCGCCTCTGCCAACCAAACCGTGACCATTGATTTGGCTGACTTTGGTAAAAAAGGGCCGATCACAGGTGATATCACCGGGGACGTGGATCTGGCGGTTGAAAACCGAACCACACGCATCAACACCAGTGCAGGCGCCACAGCCGTCTTGAACCTGCTTGACGTGGCCATGGACAAAGTCAACGCCACCCGCGCCACGATGGGCGCGGTGATGAACCGACTCGACCATGTGATCAACAACTTGACCAATGTGTCGATGAACATGTCTGCTTCACGCAGTCAGATCGAAGACGCAGACTACGCCTCGGCCTCGACCGAGTTGGCCAAGACGCAAATCATGCAGCAAGCCGCGACAGCGGTGCTGGCCCAGGCCAACACCAGCCAGCAGTCGGTGCTCAAGCTGTTGGGCGGCTAAGCACTGACCTGAACCGCCATGACTGATCAGGGCGATGCGCGCCAACTCAATATGCCTGATCGTGGGCCTCAGTCCATGAAAGGGCCCAATTGCTGGGATTGCCGTCATCTGATGATCACTTGGGATGTTCGCAAGCCTTATGGCTGCAAGCTGATGGGGTTCAAGTCGAAAATCATTCCCTCGATCGAGGTGCTGCGCACCGATGGACGCTTTTGTGGCGGCTTTTCAGCCAAAACACGCCCTGTCTCTGGCGATGCCCCTGCGCAAAGGCCCACGCAGTCTGTCGGCAACCCGTCGATGCGTCGAGATTCTGACCTTTTGCGCCCCTATACGCCGGTGAATTTAACTACTTAGGTTTCATTTACAACTGGCACGCCCTTTGCATAACAGTCTTACCTTTATTTCGGACTGTTCAAAGTGAATGCTTCTCCTGTCTACGTAATTCATGCTGTGTGGTTGGACCCTTTCAGTCCAATCGATATGGCAGAACGCGCCCAGCTGAGTACCGCCGGTATCAGTTTGGAAACTGTCTCTACCTTGGGTGACCTCACGCTGGCTTTGCGCCGTGCACATGTGTTGGTCATTCGTCTGGGCGATAGCGCTGAGCTGCTCAACGAAGTGCAAACGCTGGTGGCACAACTTGGACACACCGTGCCCGTGCTGTGCCGCGTAGAGCGTCGCCGCATGGAAGTGGCGGTGGACGCGATGCGCTTGGGCGCTTTGCATGTGTTGTCTGCCGACGAATGGGCGCCCTCCGCTTGGAAGCAAGCTGTGAAAGGCTTGAACGCTCCCGAACTCAAAACCAAGAGCTTTGTGTTTGTTGACCCCACCAGCCAACATTTGCTGGCTTTGGCCCAGCGTGTGGCGCAAACCGATGTGACGGCTTTGTTGGTGGGCCCCACGGGCGCCGGCAAAGAAGTGTTGGCCCGTGTGTTGCACGAGTCGTCTACCCGTGCCAAGGGCGCGTTTGTGGCGCTCAACTGTGCGGCATTGCCCGAGCACCTAATTGAAGACATGTTGTTTGGCCACGAGAAGGGCGCTTTTACCGGCGCTTTGAAAGAACACAAAGGCTTGTTTGAACAAGCCCATGGTGGCACGATTTTCTTGGACGAGATTGGCGAAATGCCGATGCAGTTGCAAGCCAAGTTGTTGCGCGTGCTGCAAGAGAAAAAACTCAACCGTCTCGGTGGCGAAGCCACCATCGACTTGGATGTGCGCGTGATTGCCGCCACCAACAAAGATTTGAAATTGGCGATTGAGCAGCGCGAGTTCCGCGAAGACCTGTATTTCCGTATCAGCACTTTCCGCTTGCGCATTCAACCCTTGAAAGACCGTCCCGGTGACATCATGCCTTTGGTCATGCAGTCGTTGGCGCGCCATGTCAAAGGTGGCGTGCCATTTAACGTCACGCCAGAAGCGCAGGTGCTGTTGCAGCAATACCCATGGCCAGGCAATGTGCGCGAGTTAGAGAACGTGGTGCAGCGCGCGGTGGTCTTGTGTGGTGGTCGCACCATCAGCCCAGCGCATTTGATGTTTGACGATGCCGCCATGGATGAGCAAGGCGCACTGCTTTACGGTGAGGTTCCAGCGCTGTCGCAACCGCAACCGCAAGCTCTTCCACACGCACAGGGCATAGCTCAGCCGACCTATGTGCAGCCTGCACACGCTGAACCCATGGTCCAAAGTTACAACGTCATGCCACCGTATGGCATGACACACAACGCACCGATTGAGATGCGCGATGCATCGGGCCAAGCCAATTTAGAGTTCGCGGTCAAGACCAGCGAGCACCAAGTGATCATGGCCGCTATTCAAAGCACCGACAGCCGCTTAGAAGCTGCTGCCAAGCTGGGTATCAGCCCGCGCACCTTGCGCTACAAACTCGCGCAACTGCGTGAGCGTGGCATGCACGAAGGAGTCTCAGCATGATTGATCGCATCTCCAATGCCAACATCCAGTCGATGATGGAAACGCTGCGTGCTTACCAGACGCAGTCGACCAGCATCACATCGGCCACCCCAGAAACAACCACCGCCAAGGTGGGACAGCCGTCGTTTTTTGACTCGGTCAAAAACGCACTCGATAAGGTCAATGATGCCGACATCAAGGCCGATGCCATGTCGACTGCCTATGACCGCGGCGAAGACGTGCCCCTCACCGAAGTGGTGTTGAGCATGCAGAAATCGTCACTGGCTTTTGAAGCCACCTTGCAAGTACGCAACAAAGTGATGAAAGCGTACGAAGAAATCATGAACATGCCGGTGTGATGCTGAACTGAGAGACTGATATGGCCACAGATACCTTAAACATGAATCCGTCGATGGGCTTGCCCACCGCACCCGCGACAGACAACGCAGCGGGCAGCGGCACAGGCAACTCGCCTGCGACCACCAACAACCGCATGCCGGCTTGGCTGAACCAAAAAGACGGACCCGGCGCCATGGTGGTAGACATCTTGCGCCAACCCACGGTGCGCAAAACATTGCCCTTTGTGGTGGTGTTCATGCTGTTGGTGTCCGTGGCGGTGTTTTTTACATCGCTCAAACCCACGCCGTATCGCCCTTTGGTGTTGATGCTCAATGATGCTGACAAACAAGTGGCCATTGAGGCCTTGAAGGCGGGCGAGTTCAAACCCGAGGTTGACGCCAACACCGGCCAGTTGACGGTGCCCACTGCCCGCTACCAAGAGGCCCGCATGTTGCTGGCCTCTAAAGGTTTGCCACGCACCGAAACCTCGGGCATGGACAACCTCAAAGACATGCCCGCCATGACCACCAGTCAGTTCATGGAACAGGTGCGCTACAACAACGCGATGGAGCAAGAGTTGGCGCGCAGCATTGTGCAAATTGGCGGCATCAAGGCTGCCCGCGTGCACTTGGCGTCGCCCAAGCAAAGCGTGTTTGTGCGCGACCGCGCACCCACCAAAGCCTCGGTCATCATCACCCGTGCGCCTGGGCGCACCGTGTCGTCGGCCAATGTACAAGCCATCATTCAGTTGGTGGCGTCGAGCGTGCCTTATTTAGCGCCAGAAAACGTGTCGGTGGTCGACAACTTTGGCAGCTTGATGAACGAGATGTTGGTCGAGCAGCCCCTAGGGCTGACCTCAGCCCAACTGATGCAAAAGCAGCAGATGGAAGATCTCTACCGCACACGGTTGATCCAGCTGTTGGCCCCGATCGTGGGGGAGTCCAACGTGAGCGCCCAGATCAGCATGTCGCTCGATTTCACCCAAACTGAAGTGACGGTGGAAGACTTTGACGGCCAAGACAAGGGCCCCAAGACTCGCTCCGAATTGTTTGTGGAAGACCGCAACACCTTCCGTGATGCGATTGGCATTCCCGGCTCTTTGTCAAACACGCCACCGAGCCCTACCAACCCACAAGCCACCACGCAAACCAACGCCGACCCGACCAAGGGTGTGAGCGAAAAAGGTGTGCAAGTGACCGCGCGCAGTACCAAGAACTATGAGTTGGACCGCTCTGTGCGTCACACCAAGAACGCCATGGGCACGATTTCCAAAATTGGTGTCGGCGTGTTGATCAACGAGCGCCCCATTCCAGCCGGCATGAAGGTGGAAAAGCCGGCCGATGGCTCGCCTATAGCGACATCCATTCCCTACACCCCAGAAGAGCTCGAGCGTTTGAACCAGTTGGTCAGAGGTGCCGTGGGTTTCAACGAAGCCCGTGGCGACATGGTCACCGTGGTGGCGACCAAGTTTGAACCTGTGATCGACCCCAACGCAGTGCCTTGGTACCTGGACGAAAACAACCAAATTTTGGTCAACGCTGGTGTGATTGGTGGCTTGTTCTTGCTGTTGCTGCTGACTGTGGTGCGTCCAATGGTGCGTCGTCTGACACGTCCTGAGATTGACCCCGCTGCCTTGGCTGCAGCCGCCGCCGATGCGGCGAATGAAGAAGCACGCTTGGCAATCGAGGTGGCTACGGCAGAAGCTGCTGCAGCGCAGGCCACCGCCAAAGCGGCCAAAGAGGCCCACGAAATCGAGGTGGCCCGTATGCTTGAAGAAGCCGCGCTGGCCGCCGCCGAAGCGGCGCGACTGGCCGAAGAGGCACGACTGGCCGCCGAAGCCAAAGTTGCTGCTGAGGCCGCTGTTCGTGAGGCCCTGGCTGCTGCTGGCGACCAACAGGCTGTGGATGCTGCTGCCGATATAGAGATTCAAGACGGCGAGTCTTTGGAAGAAGTCAAAGCCCGCATGGCAGCGATGAAGCCCAAGAAGCAGTCGATTTCGGCTGACTTGCTCAACACTGCGAATTCTTATGATGACAAGGTGGCATTGATCCGCATGATCGTGGCAGAAGACTCCACACGTGTGGCAGGCGTGCTCAAGAGCCTGATTGGTCAGACCGCCTAACAAGATAGATGAAGGAAATAAATCATGGCTGATAACGATTCCGGCATTGTGATGACCGAAGCCTTGCGCACCGAGATGGCAACCATCACATCGACCCAGCGCGCAGCAGTGTTGATGCTGTTGTTGGGCGAGGACCAAGCGGCAGAGATCATTAAATTTTTGAACCCTAAAGAGGTGCAGTCTTTGGGCGCTGCCATGGTGGCCGTGGCGAATTTTTCGCAAGAGGCCGTGAACGTGGTGTTGGACGAGTTTGTTGAACACTTGAAAAAGCAATCGACCCTGAGCATGGGTAACACCGATTACGTAGAAAACGTGATGCGCCGCGCCTTGGGCGACGACAAAGCAGCCTCTGTGTTGGGCCGCATCATGCCAGGCCAAGGCACCAAAGGCCTAGACATCTTGTCCTGGATGGATGCCCGTGGGATTGCCGACATGATCAAGGCTGAACACCCGCAGGTGGTGGCCATCATCTTGTCTCTGCTCGAACCCGAAGTCGCTGCCGATGTGTTGATTTATTTGGACCCTTCAATTCATGCGGAGGTGATACAGCGCATTGCTTGCCTAGACACGGTTCAACCCTCGGCCATGGCAGAGCTTGAAGCCATCATGAAAATGCAGTTCTCCAAGAGCGCATCGGCCCAGTCGTCGAGCTTTGGTGGTATTGAAGCAGCAGCCAAGATCATGAACCTGACCAAGACCGCCTTGGAGTCGAGCATCATGAATGGCTTGAACGAGATTGATCCGGACATCATGCTCAAGATCCAAGACAATATGTTCACCTTCGAAAACCTGACCACGGTGGACAACAAGGGTATTCAGGTGCTCATGCGAGCTGTGGAGCCAGACATGTTGATGATGGCCCTCAAAGGCGCCAGTTCTGGTTGCCAAGACCGTTTTTACGACAACATGTCCGAGCGCGCGCGCGGCATGTTCCGCGACGACATGGAGGCCAAAGGCCCTCAACGCATGTCCGACGTGGAATCGGCACAAAAGAACATCATGCGCATGGCGCGCAAGTTGTCCGACTCTGGCGAGCT
>CAIMWY010000337.1 GCA_903845315.1 uncultured Burkholderiales bacterium | reverse complement strand
CTGGAGATGCGTTGATCGAGCGAATCAAACCGCTGGCTAAAAAGACCATGCGTGAAGGTGTGTTGGCTGGCATTGGCGGATTTGGGGCGCTGTTTGAAGTGCCCAAACGATACAAAGAGCCCGTATTGGTAAGTGGCACAGATGGTGTGGGTACCAAACTGCGCTTGGCATTCGAGTGGCAGATGCACGACACCGTAGGCATTGATCTGGTGGCCATGAGCGTCAACGACGTGTTGGTGCAAGGTGCAGAACCTCTATTTTTCTTAGACTACTTTGCTTGCGGCAAACTCGATGTTGATACCGCAGCGGCTGTGGTTGGCGGCATTGCCAAAGGCTGTGAGTTGTCTGGCTGTGCCCTGATTGGCGGCGAAACCGCTGAAATGCCCGGCATGTACCCCGATGGCGAATATGACTTGGCAGGTTTTGCGGTTGGCGCGGTCGAAAAATCCAAAATCCTGACTGGTCAAACCGTGCAAGCCGGCGACGTGGTGCTTGGACTGGCCTCATCGGGTGTGCACTCCAATGGTTTCTCGCTGGTGCGCAAGGTCATTGAACGCGCAGGCCACAACACCCCCGCGACATTAGACGCTCAGCCTTTCAAACAAGCCATCATGGCGCCCACCCGCCTGTATGTCAAAAGCGTGCTGGCAGCACTGGCTAGCCAACCTATCAAAGCCTTGGCCCACATCACGGGCGGTGGTTTGTTAGAAAACATTCCTCGTGTCCTGCCCGATGGCCTGGCAGCCCACCTGCGCAAAGGCAGTTGGCCGCAAACCGAGTTGTTTGCATGGCTGCAAACCACGGCGGGCATTGACGACATGGAGATGAACCGCACGTTCAACAATGGCATCGGCATGGTGGTGGTGGTCGATGCGGCGCATGCACAAGCCTGTGCTGCGCTCCTGCGCAATCAAGGCGAACATGTACACACCATCGGTGTCATCACAGAGCGCGGTGACGGCGCTGCGGTTGTTGTCGCTTAAAGCAGCGTCAGGCCCTCTCGTCTGCGTGCGGTAGTAAAACGGCCAAACGTTTTTTCACCCACCCACGGCGCACCACATCCCCGTGGGTGATGTAGATCTCATCCAAATTGCGCAGCATTCGCGCCAGAATTTCTCTTGGAGTTGCAGGCCTCAAATAGTGCTTGAGCAACGCATCTGATACATCCCCATCACGCACCAAGCCCGTCTCTGCGTGGATCGGCGCCAAGCGCTCTGACAAGTCTTCTTTGCTCAATGACTGCCCCGTGAACGGGTCCATCACCACCTGCCCTTCATGTGGAAAAGGCAACTTGACTTTGAGCAAAAAGTGCCCCGGAAAACTCACCCCTGATGCCTCCAAGCCCAAGCCCGAGGCCAGCTCTAGCCAAATGACCGCCAAGCTGATGGGTATGCCCCGGCGGGTGTGCAGCACCGCGTGGACAAAGCTGTTGTCAGGGTCGTAGTAATTGTTCAAATTCCCTGCAAAACCCAAGTCATCGAAAAAGAAACTGTTGAGCAAACGCAAGCGGTGCAAGCCCCCTGCATCCGATGGCAAGCGCCGCTTGATCCGCTCGCCCAGTTGATCCACCTGATCGAGAACTTGCTGGATGTCTAGGTCGGGGTACTCGTCTTGCGCCAAACTGGTGGCAGCTTCAAGCAACGGAAACTGGGTGTCACTTTGAACCAGCGATCCAAAATAAGTCAACGCTGTGGGAACTTCGAGTTTGAAATCCATTTCTTCACTTCTCCTCATCGACGCCACAGCGTACGCAACTTCAAGCCCAGGCCAATCAGACAGGCAAAGTACAACAAAGCACTCAACGTCAGCACACCTGCCATCACCGCCACGCGTAACCAAGGCGTGTCGTGCAAAGCTGTCCAGTCCCAGTGACTACAAGCCCAAAACAGCCACGCGCCCAGCAAGGCGCTGCTGGCCGTCACTTGCAACCCAAAACGCCCCCAACCGGCACTGGGTTGGTAAGTGTCTGTCTTGCGCAGACCCCACAACAACCAGGCGGCATTCACCAACGCGCCCAAGCCAATAGACAAAGCCAAGCCCGCATGGGCGAGATAGGGTACCAGCAACACATTCAATAGCTGAGTGATGATGAGCACGGCCACCGCAATACGTACGGGGGTGCGAATGTCTTGGCTGGCGTAATAACCCGGCGCCAGCACTTTGATCGCCACCAAACCGAGCAAGCCCACGCCATAGCCCATCAAGGCCAAGGTGGTTTGCCGCACATCATGGGCACTGAACGCCCCATAGTTGTAGAGCACTGCCACCAGTGGCTGCGAAAAAACCAACAAGGCCACAGCACACGGCAAAGCCAAGACAAGCACCAAACGCAAACCCCAGTCCAACATATCGGAATACTGTGCCGTGTTGTTGGCCGCCTTGGCAGCAGACAACTGGGGCATCAGCACCACGCCTAGGGCAACACCCAACAACGCAGTGGGAAACTCCATGAGACGATCTGCATAACTGAGCCAACTCACACTGCCCGGCATCAGGTGGGAGGCAATTTGGGTGTTGATCAACAACGAAATTTGCGCCACCCCCACCCCCAACAAGGCAGGTGCCATGAGACGCAAGATACGCGAAGGCCCTTGCGCAGAACAAGCCTCGCGCAGCGCCTGCCAACCTACGCCGATGTGCGGCAGCAAACCCAGTCGGCGCAAAGCCACCAGTTGCGCCGTCAACTGCAAAGCCCCACCCAACATCACGCCTGCTGCTAACGCATAAATCGCAGGCAGGCCCCATGATGCGAACCACGGCCCACCCAACCAAGCCGCCAAGATCATGGCCACATTCAGCAGGACGGGCGTGGCAGCAGGCACCGCAAAACGCTTCCAGGTGTTGAGCACTCCCGCCGCTAAGGCCACGAGCGACATGAACGCAATGTAGGGAAACATCCAGCGAGTCATCACCACCGCCACATCAAACCCTTGTGGCGACTGCTGCAAGCCACTGGCCATGAGCCAAACCAACGCGGGCGCTGCAACCACACCCAAGGCACTGACGCACAGCACCACCCACAGCAACAAGGTTGCCACTTGGTTGATCAACACATGGGTGGCTTCATCGCCATGCTGTTGACGACTGGCGGCCAACACAGGCACAAAAGCTTGGCTGAACGCACCTTCAGCAAACAAACGGCGAAACAAATTAGGGATACGAAACGCCACATTAAAGGCATCCGTCAGTGCATTTGCTCCAAATAACGATGCAATCAAAAGCTCGCGCACCAACCCTGTGATGCGGGAAACCAGGGTCAGGCCTGAAACGATAGAGGCAGATTTGAACAATGACACCAGCACAGTGTAGCGAGGGGTTGAACCAGCCCCCATAGTCATCAGCAAGCGATCCAAGGGGCTTTGGTATACTTATAAGCTTTGCTGCATCATCCTCAAACCCTTAAGGAACTCGAACAATGGCATCAGCCAAACCCAAGAAAAAGAACCCACGCCTTGCGTCGGGCCGTAAACGCGTCCGCCAAGACATCAAAATCAACGCCGCCAACACCTCCCTGCGCTCAAAATACCGCACTGCTGTGAAGAACGTTGAAAAAGCTGTGCTCGCTGGCGACAAAACCAAAGCCACCGAGCTGTTTGCCAAGATGCAAGCTGTGGTGGATACAGTGGCCGACAAAGGTATCTTCCACAAAAACAAAGCCGCTCGCGATAAGAGCCGCCTCTCGACCAAGGTGAAAGCCTTGGCAACCGCCGCCTGATCATTCAGGCACACAGCCCGGTCTGAACGTTCAGACTGCCGTTTGTAACGGGTGCGCTGCAGCAAAAGCAAAAACCGCTCTTCGGAGCGGTTTTTTGTTGCCCAAAGGGTGTTGTGATCACACCCCTCAAAAGGGCTTTAGATGCGGGGAGGACTGTCAGGCAACAAGCATGCCTCAACCACTTGTAGATCGTTATCTCTGGCAAAGTTCATCACAAAGTCCCACGCCATTGGTTCCTGAGCACGTAAGTCGGTGTGCACGATGACGCATTTGCTGCCATCCAAGGTATTGGGTACACACCACGGCGAATAGCTCAAATGGCTTCCGGGCACAGCGCCGCCCGGGCGAAATTGACTCATCACTCCCGCCAAACGCTCGGCCCAGTCGCTGGGACGAAACGTACGGCCTGCATGGGTAAGCCCCAAGATAAAAACTTCTTTGGCGGAGTGAGAAACCATCGGGTAGAGGCTGAAAACAGGGTCTTGGTGACTGGGGATCTGCCCGTGTCACCGGTGTGTCAAGTATTCTATCTTATATAAGACCTAGGGCCCTTCGATGTCCCGACAAACAGGCGTGCGTGGGCTCCCCACTTGCCACCCGCACTGTCACACAGCAGCCTTTAAAATCCAGCCTCAACGGCTCAACCTTCGTTGGGTCGTTTTCATTTGGAGAAACCATGACCACGCCTGCAGCATCGCCCCACACCATGAACACCTATGGCCGCCTCCCTGTGGCCTTGTCGCATGGCCGAGGCTTGCGCGTGTGGGACACGGGTGGGAAATGCTATCTGGACGCCTTGGCTGGCATTGCCGTCAACACCTTGGGCCATGCCCACCCCAAGCTCACGCCAGCCTTGCAAGACCAAATCGCCAAGATCATCCACAGCTGCAACTACTACCACATACCTCACCAAGAAGCCTTGGCCGCCAAACTGGTGGCGCTTTCAGGCATGACCAATGTGTTCTTTTGCAACAGCGGCTTGGAAGCTAACGAAGCGGCCCTGAAATTGGCGCGCAAGTTCGGCCACGGCAAAGGCATTGAAAAACCAGAGATCGTGGTCTACGAGAAAGCCTTCCACGGCCGCTCGCTCGCCACCCTGGCAGCAACTGGCAACGACAAAATCAAAGAAGGTTTCGGGCCCATGATGGAAGGCTTCATTCGCGTTCCGGTCAACGACATCGAAGCGCTGAAAAAGGCCACCCAAGGCAACCCCAATGTGGCCGCGGTGTTCTTTGAAACCATTCAAGGCGAAGGTGGCATTCAGCCCATGTTTGCTCAATACCTGAGAGAAGTTCGCCAGTTGTGTGACGAGCGTGACTGGCTGCTGATGATTGACGAAGTGCAATGCGGCATGGGCCGCACGGGCAAATGGTTTGCCCACCAGTGGGCCGGCATCGTGCCGGACGTCATGCCGCTGGCCAAAGGCCTCGGATCGGGCGTTCCCATTGGGGCCGTGGTGGCGGGCCCCAAAGCGGCCCACATCTTTCAACCGGGCAACCACGGCACCACCTTCGGTGGCAACCCGCTGGCCATGCGTGCGGGTGTAGAGACCATCCGCATCATGGAAGAAGATGGTCTGCTGGAAAACGCGACAAAAGTCGGTGCTCATCTGCGTGCGGCGCTTGAGCATGAATTGGGAAGCCTGCCAGGCGTGAAAGAGATCCGCGGCCAAGGTCTGATGCTAGGCATTGAGTTGGTCCGCCCTTGCGGTGCCCTGATGCAACGCGCGCTCGATGCGGGCTTGTTGCTCAGCGTGACCGCAGACAACGTGGTGCGCTTGGTGCCGCCACTCATCATCACCCCCGCAGAAGCCGACGAAGTGGTGGCCATCTTGGCTCCACTGGTCAAAACCTTTTTAGCCGAACCCGTATGAAGCACTACCTGCAATTCACCGACCTCACGGTCGACGAGTACGCCTATGTGTTCACACGTGCTGCGCTGATCAAGAAAAAATTCAAGGCCTACGAAAAGCACCACACACTGGCAGACCGCACGCTGGCGATGATCTTCGAGAAAGCCTCCACCCGCACACGCGTGAGCTTTGAAGCCGGCATGTACCAAATGGGCGGGGCCGTGGTACACCTCACCACCGGTGACAGCCAGTTGGGCCGCGCCGAACCCATTGAAGACAGCGCCAAAGTGATCAGCCGCATGGTCGACCTGGTGATGATCCGTACCTACGGACAAGACAAGATCAACAGCTTTGCCGCCAACTCACGCGTGCCTGTGATCAACGGTTTGACCAACGAGTTTCATCCGTGCCAGATCATGGCCGACTTGCTGACCTTCATTGAGCACCGAGGAGACGTGAGCAACCCCCTCAATTGCCTCAAAGGCAAAGTGGTGGCTTGGGTGGGGGACGGCAACAACATGGCCAACACCTGGCTGCAAGCCGCTGACTTGCTGGGCTTCACCGTCCACGTGAGCACCCCCAGTGGGTATGAGGTAGACCCCACCATCGCCGGCTTGGTTACGCACAGTGAATGCTTTAAGGTCTTTGCCGACCCCATGCAAGCCTGCCGTAGCGCAGACCTGGTGACCACCGATGTCTGGACCAGCATGGGCTACGAGGCCGAAAACGAAGCCCGTCAACGTGCTT
>CAIMWY010000336.1 GCA_903845315.1 uncultured Burkholderiales bacterium | reverse complement strand
TCTCAGCACATCGTCGGGTGTGCCTGCTGGTGCAAACAGGCCAAACCAGTTGTCCAGTTGGTAGCTAGCCAAAGGCTTGTACTCGGCAATGGCGGCAATGTCGGGCGCAAAACTGGTGCGCTTGGCCGAGGTCACGGCAATCGCTTTGACCTTGCCGTCTTTGATGAAGGCCTTGGCCGCGGTGTAGCTCACAAAGGTCATCTCGACATTGCCCGACACCACGTCGATCAACTGGCCTGCTGCGCCCTTGTAGGGAATGTGGACCATGTGGATGCCTGCCAGTTCTTCCAGCAACTCACCGTTGAGGTGCTGTGGATTACCCACGCCGCTGGTGGAGTAAGACACTTTGCCGGGGTTCTTTTTGGCGTAGGCCACCAGCTCTTCGATGTTCTTGGCTGGAAAGGTCGGATTGACCACCAGCACATTAGGGATGCGCGTGACCAAGGTGATGGGCGCCAAGTCTTTGGACGGCGAGTACTGCATTTTGTTTTTGTACACGAAGGCGTTGATGGCCGTTTCGCCTGCAGAACCCAGCAGCAGCGTGTAGCCATCGGGGGCGGCTTTGACCACCGCCATGGCACCAATCATGCCGCTGCCACCGGCCTTGTTGTCGACGACGATGTTTTGCTTGAGCGAGGCGCGTAGCTTTTCGGCCAGTAGCCTTGCAATGGTGTCGACCCCACCACCGGCTGAGAACGGCACCACGATGGTGATGGTCTTATTGGGAAACTCTTGCGCACTGGCAGAGATGCACACACTTAAGCCTGCGGCTGCAAAAAGGGTGCAGCACAGAAGTTGACGACGGGTGTTGAACATAAACGCTCCAAGTGGTGTCCAGAGGAATTGCACAAAACGATTCATGTCTGGATGGATGATTGCATTTTACATTGTTAAAGTGCAATAATTTAACCCATGGAAAACACCTACCCACGTACCGATCAGTCACCCAGCCCTGAGCCATTCAAGCCCGCGCATTTCAGTGTCAACCAACAGACCTATGCGTATGTGGATTTGCCCACCGTGTGTGGCGAACGCTTGCAGCAGTTGCCCATGGTGCTGCGTTTGTTGTTGGAGAACGCGATTCGCAACATGCACGGTGCCGAGCGCGACCAAGCGGTGCAGGCCATCTTCGATTGGCTGCCCAGTGGCACCAGCGAAGCCGAAATTGCGTTTCAACCCGGGCGTGTGTTGATGCACGACACCACCAGCACCCCCGCCTTGGTGGACATTGCCGCCATGCGCAACGCGCTGGACGAGGCGGGCGTAGACCCCGCGGTGCTCAACCCCGGTTTGGCCGTCGATGTGTCCATCGACCACTCGCTGGCGGTCGAAGTGTTTGCCATGCGCGATGCGGTGACGGTCAACTTGCAGCACGAGATTCGCCGCAACGGGGAGCGCTACAGCTTTTTGCGCTGGGCCGCGTCGGTGCTGCAAGGGGTGCGCATTCACCCACCGGGCACGGGCATCATGCACACCATCAACTTGGAGCAACTCGCCACCGTGGTGACCACCCAAGACAAGCAGGGCGTCACCTGGGCCGTGCCCGACATGATGATTGGCACCGACAGCCACACCCCCATGGTCAATGGCATTGGCGTGCTGGGCTGGGGCGTGGGGGGCCTGGAGGCACAGACCGTGATGTTTGGCATGCCCACCATGCTGCGTATTCCCGATGTGGTGGGCGTCAAGCTGCTGGGCCAGTTGCCACCGGCCGTGCTGGCCACCGATTTGGCCTTGACCGTGACACAGCGTTTGCGCCACCTGGGCGTCACCGGCGAGTTTGTGGAGTTCTATGGCCCGGGCGTGTCCACCTTGAGCGCGGGCGACCGCGCCGTGGTAGCCAACATGGCGCCTGAATACGGGGCCACCACGGGCTTTTTTGGCATCGACGCCCATACCTTGTCTTACCTCAAAACCACTGGGCGCACCGATGCAGCCATTGGCTTGGTCGAGGCTTATGCCCAACACGCTGGCCTGTGGTTCAACCCACAGACCGAGCCGCGCTACACCCAAACCGTCACCATCGACCTCAGCACCATTGGCCTGCACGTGGCGGGTCCACGCCGCCCGCAAGACCTGTGGCTGTATTCGCAAACGCCCGAGGCGCTGGCTGACGTGGGCTTCACGCCTTTAGGTCACGCAGGTCACTCGGGTCACTCAGTTCAGGCAAGCAGTGCAGCCAGTGCAGACATCCATGGCCGAGCCGACACACTGCCGCGTTATCCAGTGGCCATTGCCGCCATCAGCAGTTGCACCAACACCACCGATCCCGCACTGCTGGTGGCTGCGGGCTTGCTGGCGCGCAACGCGCGCGCCCTGGGTTTGCGTGTGCCTGCGTGGGTCAAAACCTCATTGGCACCGGGCTCGCCTGCGGCGGCCTCGTACCTGCAACGTGCAGGCTTGTTGGACGACCTCGATGCGCTGGGCTTTGGCATCGTCGGCTACGGCTGTACCAGTTGCATTGGCAACACTGGCCCTCTGACGCAGCCTGTGCGCGACGCCCAGTTGGCCGGGCAGAGCAAGGGTGTGGCCATTTTGTCGGGCAACCGCAACTTCCCCGGGCGCGTGCACCCCGACATTGAGTTGAGCTTCATCATGTCGCCGCCACTTGTCATCGCCTTTGGCTTGAGTGGCAACGCCCAAAAAAACCTGGCCACCGAGCCGCTGCAAACAGCGCCCAACGGCCAAGCGGTGTACCTGAAAGACCTTTGGCCCACGCACGAAGAAATTGCCACCCACGTGGCCTTGGGGGTCAACCCCGACGACTACGCGCGCGACTTTGTGCAAGCCACTGCCAACCCCTTATGGCATGCCCTGCAAGCGCCGCACAGCCCGCTGTTTCCGTGGGACGAGCGCTCCACCATTTTGCGACGCCCACCCTTTGCTGCCGTGACCGAAGGCAGCCAACTGGGCCACTACAGCGCCTACCCCTTGCTGGTGGTGGGCGACGACGTGACCACCGACCACATCTCACCCGCCAGTGCCATTCCAACCGACAGCCTGGTGGCCGACTTCTTGGTGGCGCGTGGCGATGATCGAAATGACTTGAACGTGTTTGCCTCGCGCCGTGGCAATTGGGAGGTCATGCTGCGCGCCGCTTTCCACAGCAAAACCTTGGTCAACCTGTTGCAGCCGGGTTTGCCCGTGGCGCACACCCTGCACGTGCCCAGCCTTGAGGTGATGCCCATCTGGGACGCCGCCCAACGCTACCGTGACGCCGGTGACGCGGTGGTGCTGGTGGCGGGCGAGCGCTACGGCATGGGCTCGTCACGCGACTGGGCCGCCAAGGGTCAACGTCTGCTGGGCATACGTGCGGTGCTGGCCGTGAGCTTTGAGCGCATCCACCGCTCCAACCTGATTGGCATGGGCATCTTGCCGCTGCGCATGCCAGCAGGCATGAGCCCTCACACTTTGCAGTTGCAACCGGGCGACCAACTGCAAGTGCACGCAGCGCCCGAACTGCTGCAACCCCGGGGTGCCATTGCGGTGTGCGTGCGCCGTGCCGATGGACGCGAAGAAAGCTTTCAGGCCACGGCCGCTGTGGAAACGCAGTTGGAAATCAGCTTGCTGCGCGCTGGTGGGGTGATTCCTTCCATCTTGCACAGCACCATCCAAGCGCATGCGGCACAAAAAGCTGAACAAACAGCGCAACAAGCAGCCGCATCAAAGATGGCCTAGCCTCGCATGCCATGAGCACCGACACCTCCATTGCAGCCCAAGTGGTGGCCTACATCCACGCCCAAGGCCTGACGCCGGGCAGCCACTTGCCTGCCCAAGCCCTGGCCGACCACTTGAAGGTGTCACGCTCGCCCGTCAACAACGCACTGGCTTTGCTACATAGCCAAGGCGTGTTGCGGCGCGAAAAAAACCGGGGCTACTTTTTGGCCAAAGCAGTGGACGTGAACAACCGCAAGTTGGTCAAAGCCCTGGGTCTGGCCCACAGCGATGCGGTCGGCGCCGCTTACTTTCGGGTGGCCGAAGACCTGCTGCAAGGCCGCTTGCCCCATGCGTGTTCAGAAGCCTTGCTCAAAACCCGCTACCACTTGACCTCAGCCCAACTGCAAGCCATGTTGAGCCGCATGGCACACGAGGGCTGGGTCCACAAAAAACCGGGCTATGGCTGGGAGTTTTCCAGCATGCTGACCACGCCCGACAGCTTGCTGCAGTCGTACCGCTTGCGCATTGCCCTAGAGCCTGCGGCCTTGCTCGAACCCAACTTTTACCTCGACCCCCAGGTGCTGCAAGCCTGCCGCGCTGCTGAGTTGCACTTGCTGGCAGGCGGCATTGAAACCGACACGCCCGACCAACTGCACCAGCGGGGGGTGCGTTTTCATGAGTCCTTGGTGGAGGCCTCGGGCAACCCGTTTTTCATCGACACCATCCAGCGCCTCAACCGGGTGCGCCGCTTGCTGTCGTACCGATCCATGCAAGACCGCCAGCGTTACAAAGAGCACTGCCAACAACACCTGCGCATCTTGGACTTGCTGGAAAAAGGTCGCAATGCCGAGGCCAGTGAGGCGCTGCGCCGGCACCTCACCCGCACGCTGAAAAACCTGCAAAAAATTCAGGGGATATTGAAGGCTTAAAAAACGTCTGGATTGGACTTTTTAAGGACGAATGTATATACCTTGAATAGATACATTGTGTGAGGATTCACCATGACCTACGCCCGCATTTTTCAGTCTGGCAACAGCCAGGCTGTGCGTTTACCCAAAGAATTTCGGTTTGAGCAAGACCGCGTCGAGATCTTCCGACAAGGCCACCATCGCGCAATTGGTTCAGATGATTCAACCCTGCGCCTTGCCCATGGCCGCCGCCGAGCACTACGGCCATGTCCGCGCCACCCTGGCGCAACAGGGCTTGCCCATTGGCAACAACGATCTCTGGTTAGCGGCCCATGCCCTGGCCGAAGGGTGGACGCTGGTGACCAACAAACTGCGCGAATTCAGCCGCGTGCCTGGGTTGCGGGTGGAAAACTGGGTGGCCTGAGTACTCAATCCACCGTCACCTGCCCGTCCTTCACCACCTTGGCCATGGTGGTCATTTCGAGTTTGAGCCACTGGCCAAACTGATCGGGGCTCATGG
>CAIMWY010000335.1 GCA_903845315.1 uncultured Burkholderiales bacterium | reverse complement strand
GGGTTTGCAGGCACACATTGGCCGCTTCCCACGAGGCGTCGGCCGCCAGCAACTTCGACATATTGGCCTGTGCGCCGCAAGGCAGCCCGGCATCAAACAAACGCGCCGCTTCGTAGCGCATCAAGCTGGCCGCTTCCACGTTGATGTGGGCCTTGGCAATCGGAAACTGAATGCCCTGGTTGTGCGCAATGGCGCGGCCAAACACCACGCGCTCTTTGGCGTATTGGGTGGCACGGTCGACAAACCAATAGCCGTCGCCCACGCACTCGGCGGCGATCAAAATGCGCTCGGCGTTCAAGCCGTCCATGATGTACTTGAGCCCCTTGCCTTCTTCGCCAATGCGGTTCTCCACCGGGATGCGCAGGTTGTCGATGAAGATTTCGTTGGTCTCGTGGTTGACCATGTTGCGGATGGGTTTGACGGTGATGGTCTTGCCCACCTCTTCGCGCAAGTCCACCAAAAACACCGACAAGCCTTCGGACTTCTTTTTCACCTCGGCCAGTGGCGTGGTGCGTGCCAACAGCAACATGAAGTCGGAGTGCTGCAAGCGCGAGGTCCACACCTTTTGGCCATTCACCACGTAGTGGTCGCCTTGGCGCACGGCCACGGTCTTGAGCTGGGTGGTGTCTGAGCCGGTGGTGGGCTCGGTCACCGCCATCGACTGCATGCGCAATTCGCCCGATGCAATCTTGGGCAGCAAGGCTTCTTTCTGCTCCTTCGTACCGTGACGCACCACACAGCCCATGACATACATCTGACCATGGCAGGCGCCCGAGTTGCCGCCCGCGCGGTTGATCTCTTCCATGATCACGCTGGCTTCGGTCAGGCTCAGGTTGGAGCCGCCGTATTCCTCTGGAATCAAGGCCGACAACCAACCGGCGTCGGTCAGGGCGGTGACAAATTTTTCGGGGAAGGCACGGGCCTCATCCACTTCTTGCCAGTAACGCGAATCAAAGGCAGACACCACTTGGCGCACGCCTTCGCGCAGTTCGGGAAAATCTTGTCGACTCATGGTTTATTTGCTCGGTGTGGTGTAGAGCTGGCCGCCATCGACGTTGAGGACACTGCCACTCAAATAACTGCACAAGGGTGAGGTGCAGAACACGGCCAACTTGGCCATTTCGATGGGCTCGGCCATGCGGCCAAATGGAAACCCGCTGGTCAGCTCCGCCCAACGCTTAGCGTCTCCCAACTTCTTTTCTGCTTGCTGCTGCAACATGCCTTGCATGCGGTCGCTTCGCGTGGGCGAGGGGTTGATGCCAAACACACGCACGCCTTTTTTCACACTCTCGCCCCCCACGCCTTGGGTGAAGGCCATCAGCGCCGCATTACCCGTGGCACCGCAGATGTAGTCCGAACGCGGCGCAGCCCCGGCCATGCCGATGATGTTGCAAATCACGCCATGCCCGCGCGCTTCCATCATGGGCAAATACTGACGCGTCATATTGATGTAACCAAACACCTTGAGCTCCCAGGCTTGCCGCCAAAGTTGCTCTTCCACGTCGACCAGATTGCCGCCAGGTATGGCGCCCGCGTTGTTGACCAAGATCTCTACATCCGGCACTTGAGCGAACAGTTTTTCGGCCGAACCCGACACCGACAAATCCATTAACACAGACGATGGTTTGGCAAAGCCCGCCTGTGCAAAGGCTTGTTCGGCCAAGGCCAAGTTGGCAGGCTCACGCGCCACCAAGATGGGCTGCGCGCCTTCGTGCGCATAGGCCAAGGCAATGGTCAAGCCAATGCCCCGTGAGCTGCCCGTGATCAACACGCGCTTGTCTTTGAGTTGCAAATCCATGAGAGTCGTTACCTTTGTGGTCAAAAAATTAAAGTTGGGGTGCAGGCACTTGCTGGGTGTACCAATCCGCCATGGCTTCTCCCGTCATGAAGCAAACATTCGGGGTCTTCATGAGCAAATCCAACATGCGCTCAAAGCTCTCAAAGCGGTGCGGCACACCAATCAGATGCGGGTGCAAGCCAATCGCCAACACGCGCGGTTGCGTTTGGGCCTCACGCTCAAACAAGTGCAAGGTGTTTTCTAAACGCTGGTACATCTCATTCGAGCTGTGCCGCTCCACCGCATAGATGATGGAGTCATTGACTTCTAAGTTGTAAGGCAGCGACAGCAAGGGGCCTTGTTTGGTATTCATCCAACGTGGCACATCGTCCACCACCCAATCAAACACGTAGTCAATACCTTGGCGTTTCAAAATTTCAGGCGTGTCATACGACTCGCGCAAACCGGGGCTGAGCCAACCCTTGGGTCGCTTGCCCGTGAACGACTCAATCATCTCCAGGCTGGTGGCAATCAGCGCCTCTTCACCTTCGGCGTGGTTCAAGGCCTTTTGATGCACGCCGTGACCAATGAATTCCCAACCTGCTGCGTGCATCGCTTCAGCCGCACGGGGGTAAGCGTGAATCACGCCGGCGTTGAAGCTGGTGGAGGCGGGCAGTCCGCGTGAATGGATGGCTTGGATGATGCGCGGCAAACCCGCGCGCATGCCGTAGTCGGCCCAGCTGAAGTTGGGCACGTCGGGCACGGTCTCTTTGCCATGCGGTGGCGTGATGATGGTGCGTGGCATGCTGGCATCGAATTGCCAATGCTCCACATTGACCACCAAGTGCACCATGATGGCCCCTTCTTTGGGTGCTTTGAGTTGCGGCCCCTCGTCAGAAAACAGGTAAGGAATACGCGGGTTGGCCATAGAACAATCCAGTGCTAATAAATACGTTTTCGATGATAAAGCGATTTATGTCCCAATGACCCGATCACGCTGGGCATAGGCTGAGGAACTAGGGGTATTCCGCCGGTTTTCTGTCTCGGGTGTGACGTGGGATGATGCCCTTGTGCTGTGAGACTCTCAGTGTTGAATTGATGGCTTTTTCAGGCTTAGAAATTGCAATCGTTCATGTGTTTATGGCATTTTTAAATGGAGAACTTTTTATGCGTATTTTGCGTTTTGTATCAGCAACACTTGTTGCATTGTTGGGGCTGGTGCAGACAGCACAAGCCCTCACACCCATGCCCAGTCCGATGCCCAACAAAGAAGTCATCACGATTGGCTATGTGAAGGTCGGACAAGTTTCTCCTCTGCAGTTGGTAGAAGAAGAACTCAAGAAAATGAACATCGAAGTCAAGCGCGCTGAGTTTGTGCGCTACGCCGATGCACGCACCTCGTTGATCTCCAACTCCGTCGATGTGTCGGTGGTGGGTCCTGCCGACTTGGCGATTGCCGCAAGCCAAGGCACCAAGAACATCATTGGGTTGAGTGGCGTGGCCTCGTCCCCCAAATACCTGGTGGTGCGTAAGGGCGTGACCATCAACACCTGGGACGACCTCAAAGGCAAGAAGATTGCCGTGGCGCCTGGCTCTGCCGTTTGGTTCGCCTGGGCCATGACTTTGGTGGAGAACAACATCCCCTACAACACCTTCACCGCAGTGAACATCCAAGGTGGCGGCACAGCTTTTGTGCAAGCACTCAAGCGCGGCGACATCGATGCCATGTTGAGCTGGGAACCGTTTGAGTCCCAAGTCGTGGCAGAAGGCGCGGCCTACTTCGCCACCAACTTGGTGGACTACAGCAAGTCCAAAGCCGTGGGCCCAGAGCTGGGCTTGTTGGCTGCATCGGGCGAGGCCTACAGCAAGCGCCGCGAAGTGATCAAGCGTTTCATGTGGGCTTACTTGAATGCCGAAGCCAAATTGGCCGCCGACAGCAACGCCTTCATCAACGCTTACTCACAATTCACCGGCCTGCCTTTGGACGTCACCCGTGAATCACACAAGCTGATCAAGCTCGGCGGCGTGCTCGATCGCGCCCAAGTCGGTCGTTTGGCGGAAGCGTCTTTCAAGCAAGGCGTGATCAAAACCGATGTGACCAAAGAAGCGATGGAGTTGTACGACGACAGCTTGGCCAAAGAGATTCGTGGCCGTTAATCGGGGCATCCACAAACACAGGTGAGCTCACCTGGTTCACAAAAAAACCGGCTCGCTGAGCCGGTTTTTTCATGGGCCTGCACAAGGCTCAATGCGAGCGAATGGTCTTGAGAATGCGCAACTTCATTTCGTTGAACTCGGGCGTGGCCGTCATTTCAATGTCGCGCGGACGCGCCAAGTGGGTGTCAATCACCGTCTCCATGCGACCGGGGCGCGCAGACATGACATAGATCTTGTCTGCCAAGAAAAGTGCTTCGTCGATGTCATGGGTCACAAAAATAATGGTGGGCTTGAGCTTGTCCCACACCGACAGCAAGAGCTCTTGCATGGTCAAACGCGTTTGCGCATCCAAGGCACCAAAAGGCTCATCCATCAACAAAATTTTTGAACCCAAAGTCAGCACGCGGGCAATGCCCACCCGCTGGCGCATGCCCCCTGAGAGCTGGATCGGCAAATGGTTGCGAAAGTCTTTCAAGCCCATGATGCCCAGCATTTCTTCGGCGCGACTCTCGTAGGCAGAGGCCGGCAAGCCTTGGGCCTTGGGGCCAAACACAATGTTTTCCCACACGGTGAGCCAAGGAAACAAGGCCGCTTCTTGAAACACCACGCCGCGGTCAGGCCCTGGGGTTTGAATGGTTTTTCCACCCACCGTCAAAGAGCCCGAGGTGGGCTGCTCAAAGCTGGCGATGATGTTGAGCAAGGTGGACTTGCCGCAACCCGAGGGTCCCAGCAAAGCCACAAACTCACCGGGCTCAATGTCGAGGTGAATGTTCTCCAAAGCTCGCACAGGCGGCGAACCCGGATAGGTTTTAAAGAGCTGATCAATCTGAATATGCGACATGGTGTGTCCTCAAGGAATCAATGGTTTTGCAACAGACGCCACTTGAGCACATGACGTTCAATCCAAATGATCAAACGGTCACTCAAGAACCCCATCAAGCCGATCGAGGCCATGTCGGCAAACACGATGTCCATGCGACCCACGTAATACGCGTCCCACAGCACATAGCCCAAACCCGATTTCACCGCGACCATTTCAGCGGCCACCACCGCAGTCCAAGAAATGCCCAAGCCAATGCGCATGCCCGTGAAGATGTTGGGCAAGGCAGCAGGAAATACCACCCGCTTGAGCAACACCCAGGGTGAGGCACCCATCATCTTGGCGGCACGCACCAAGTTCTTGTCCACATCGCGCGCACCTTGGGTGGCGTTGACGACGATGGCAAAGAAACCGCCAAGGAAGATCAAAGAGATCGACCCCATGTTGGTGATGCCAAACGCTGCAATCGAAAAAGGCAACCATGCGGTGATCGGGATGGGACGAAACATCTGAATCATCGGATCGATCAGCACCGACAAGCGGCGACTCCAGCCAATCATCAGCCCCAAAGGAATGGCCACCACCATCGACAGCGCAAAGCCAGCGACAACGCGCGTGCCTGAATATTCAACGTTGGCCCACCACGTCCCCAAATAAGGGTTGAGGCCCATGCCGGTTGATTCACCAAAAATCCATTCATGCCAAGCCGTTACTACCAGCCAGGGGCTGGGCAACATGGCTTGCATACCAGGCTTGCTGCCCACGATTTGCCATACAACCAGTAAAGCCAGTGGCACCAACACACTCAAAACGCTACGGTGTTTCACACGCAACCCCTTTTGTAAAAAATAAAGCCTGCATCGCTCAGTGCGATGCTTATTCAAACTCAACCGTGTCGAAATTGGCCGGCAGAATGATTTCCACCATTTCGCAGTCGGGTGAGTAGTCAATGACCGTGTGGCGTATGCCGGGAGGTTGCAACCAGCAAGAGCCTGCCGTCATCTTGACGCGTCCATGGCCTTCATACTCCCCAATCATCCAGCCCTTGAGGAAGTAAAGCATCTGAAATTGCACGCCGTGGTAGTGCGGGATCGACACCACCTTGGGGTCACATTTGCCCAGCAATCGAATCACATGGGCTTGCGCCGCGCCGCCCGTCGCTTCGGTCATGCCCAAGTCGCGGTACTGGGCGTAATCACGCAAGCCGGTCTTGAACACAGCGTCTTTCAAATGGTTGGCCACAAACTTTTGAGGGCCCCACTTGATCACCGGTGGCTTGCCAGGTTTGACGGGCTTCTTGGTGGCCTTGGATGCCTGGCTGGATTTGGCTGCTTTGGCCGGAGCGACGGCTTGGCTGGTTTTTTTCGCCACCGGCTTCTTGGCCGCTTTGGTGGGGACCGCCTTCTTCACCAAGGGTTTCGCAGACTTGGCTGCTGGCGTCGCTTTGCGAGCTTGGGTGGCAGTCGTTTTTTTTGCAGTCGTCATGGCGTACTCCTATTTCAAAAATAAACCGTCATGTTCAAGCCGAGCCCTGTGGACGCAACTCAATCAAGTCGGGGCAGCAATTGGGGTTGGCCATCACGGCATAGGCCACAGCGTCGGCCACTTCTTGTGCGGTCAAGGCTTTGAATTTGCGTGTGGCCACGGCAGCCAACACATCGGGGTGGTCACTGCCAGCCCGAATCTCAGTGTCCACCATGCCCGGCGCAACCTCTGTCACCTTGATGCCAAAGCCCTGCAACTCCAATCGGAAAGAGCGGGCCAAAGCCGACAGGGCATGCTTGGTGGCGCAGTACACCGAAGCCAGGCGATACACCTCACGCGCTGCGATCGAGGTCATGAACACCATGTGGCCCGCCTTGCGTGCCACCATGGCGCGGCCCAAAATCTGGGTCACTTTCAACGAGGCCAACACATTGGTTTGGAACATCCATTCGCAGTCTTCGGCCGACAAATCCAACAAAGGTGCATAACGCAAAACGCCTGCGTTGTTGACAAAAATATCCACCTCGCTCGCCACCGCCTCCACTTGCTGGAGGTAGGCGTTGTCATTGAGGTCGCCCACCAAAATGCGCACGGTGCCCGCAGGCAATGCACCTTGCAATTGTTGGAGTGCGTCTTCTCGACGCCCCAGTGCAATGATGTGTGCGCCATGCTGCGCCAAGGTCATGGCGGT
>CAIMWY010000334.1 GCA_903845315.1 uncultured Burkholderiales bacterium | reverse complement strand
TGGGGCGGCTACCGCTTGGTGCCCGACCAGTGGGAGTTTTGGCAAGGCCGCAAAAGCCGTTTGCATGACCGCCTGCGCTACCGGCTCAACCCAGCCGCTGGCGCCAGCAGCAAAGACCCCGGCACTTGGGTGCGCGAGCGTTTAGCGCCTTAAAGCGGCTTAGCGCGCTTGCGTTGATTTGCCGCTTGCGCTGGCGCAGGTGAGCCCGCGCACTCAAAAGCTAGCTTGCAAGCCCAGCTTCACACTGCGCCCGGCCAAAGGCGGGGCGTTGCTGCCCATGGTCTGCGTGAGCACCGAGGTAGACGAATAGGCCAGTTGGTTGGTCAGGTTGTCGAGCTTGGCAAACAGCATCCAGCGCGTGCCTGCAGCGCGAGTTTGGTAGTTCACCCCCGCATTCCACAAGGTGTAGCCCGCTGTGGTGACGTCGCCCGCCTGAGACACGCGGGTTTGGGTGCCTGCATGTGTGAAGCCAAAGCGCGCACCCCAAGCCTGATCTGCCCAAACCCAGTCCGCGCCTACACGCATGGGCGCGATGCGCGGCATGGGGCGGTTGTGCGTCAAGTCATCGGCACGCACAAAGTCGGCACGCAGGGCCAAATCCATGGCACCTCGGCTGGCATCGGCGCTCCATAAGGCCTGACTGCCCCCCACCATGCGCAGCGTGGCGCTGGACTCCATCCCCACCAGACGCGCACGCACCCCTTCAAAGGCATAGATGGGCAAACCGTATGTGGCATCATTGCTGCCGGTTGCTTGCAACGACAAGTAATTGGCAAAGTCCGACACAAACCCCGTCACCGAGGCTTTGTGCGGCCCGTTCTTCCACTCGCCCCCAAGATCAACTTGCGTGGCCCGCTCTATCGCGCTGTTGGCGTTGCCCACCTCGAATGTGCCGGTTGCCGCATGCGGGCCGTTGGCAAACAGTTCGTAGTCTTTGGGGGCGCGCTGGCTCCAACTCAGGTGGCTGCTGAGTTGCCAACCGTTTTGCGCTTCACCTTGGCGCAGATTGCGCATGCCGCCTACCGCCACACTGAAGGGGCTAAATCGTTTGTCCAATCCAGTGGCTTGGTTGTATACGCTCACGGACTCGGCGCGTGCGCCCGCACTGAGCTGTCCCCAGTCGGTGCTCAATACTTGGTGGGTGAACACCGCGTTACTCACGGTGCGGCTGGGCGGCACAAAGGCCTCGTCACCCTGCACGGTCAACTGGTTGCCTTCGCGCTGCACACCCACCACGCCTTGCAACTGCATGCCGTTGGCCCAGCGTTGGGCATAGGGTGTGGCCTCTAGGCGCAGCTCGTGCCCGCCATTGTCAAAGCGCGTTCCGGTGTCAGAACCCAGGTATTCGGTGTGGCTGTAGCTGGTGTGGCCCCATTGAAACTTCAGCGCTTGCAGCAGGCCTGCCGCATCGCGCCATGCCCCTTCCATCACCTGGTGGCGGCGCAGCATGCCAATGGTCACATCCGGCTCAGCCACTGTGCCGTAGGTGCTGCGGTACTCACTGGCCGACAACCCCAAGTACCCCCGGTCAAACAACAAGGTGCCCCCAACGGCCGAGCCTTGCGCATCGCTGGCCGAGTTGCACACCCGCCGCTGCGTGGTGGTCACGCCATTGACGGTGCAGTCCATGCGCTTGGGCACTGACAGGTTGCGGGTGCTGCGGTCCATGGCATCCACATGCAGCACAAATTTGTCGTTTCCTGCCTCGACCAAGGCCCCACTGCTGCGCTCTTGCGCAGCGCCACCAGCGCGCAGTTCGGCCTTGCCCAGCACGCCGCCATGGGCGTCAAACGTGCGCTCACGGGCAATGCGGTTGTCGATCACATTCACCACGCCCCCGATGGCACTGCCGCCATACAACAAGGTGGCGGGGCCACGCAGCACCTCGATGCGCTCGGTGGTGAGCGGATCCAGCGCAACGGCATGGTCAAAGCTCAAGCCCGACACGTCCATGTTCGCGCCACTGTTTTGCAAGATGCGAATGCGGTCCCCGTCCAAGCCCCGAATCACAGGTCGGCCCACATTGGGGCCGAACGAGCTGTTGGCAATGCCCGGCAAGTTGTCCAGCGTTTCACCCAAGGTGCTGCCTAGGCGTTGCGCCAGTGCCGAGCCCGAGAGTTGTTGTGCGGGCACTGACACGCTGGCGTTGTTGAGGGGTTGGGCGGTGATGGTGACTTCTTGCAGCTGTGTGGTCAGGGCGTCGGCTGACGCGCCCACCGATTGCGCCCAAACCACTGACAAGCTGCCACAAGCAGCTGCAGCGACCAAGCTGCGTTCAAAAAACAAACTCATGATGATGTATCTCACTGAAAAGAATTGACCACATGGGCAGCGCAGGGCCACCCATGCAAAGAAGGGGGTCAGTTCAAAACAGCGGGGGGCGCACGGGCGCTGAAAAAACGCGCATGCAGTGCAAAGCGCTCGCGCAGTGCCAAACGCAGCCATGCAGTGGGCATGGCGAAAGCCAAGGTCAGACTCAAGACAGCAGCGATGGCATGCTGACACAGTTGGTCAAAAAGCTGGCAATCGGCCGTGGATTTGTGTTCACCAAACACCCAAGCCCAAGGCGCTGGTGCGCCCGCATTGGGCACGGCAGCTTCGGCTTGGCTGCCTTTGGCCATCGCCTGCGCGTGGGCCAGGCCTGAATTGCTGGCATGCACGAAGCGGTGCGCCAGCCCCAACGACTGCGCCAGCAGCAAGAGCAAGACCAAGGCCAACAGGCCCCGGCGCACACCCGCATGCGAGCGCCAGCACTCAAGCATCGCGCACCTTGTCAGCGAAGGTGTGCAAGAACTTCTGCACCTTGGGTGCCACCACAAAGGCGCAATAGCCTTGGTCTGGGTGATGGGCGAAGTAGTCTTGGTGGTAAGCCTCAGCGGCCCAGTAGTTGCGCAAAGGCAGCAATTCGGTCACCACCCGCCCCGACAGCTGCTGGTTGACCTCATCCAGCACCTGCTGCGCCACCGCATGGTCGGCCTCGTCCTGAAAATAAATGCCGCTGCGGTATTGCGTGCCTGCGTCGTTGCCTTGGCGATTCAAGGTGGTGGGGTCGTGGATGACAAAGAAAATTTCCAACAACTCACGCAGGCTGATCTGGTGCGCGTCATAAGTGATCTGCACCACCTCGTTGTGGCCCGTGTTGCCTGTGCACACTTGCTCGTAGCTGGGTTTCTCCACATGGCCGTTGCTGTAGCCCGAGGTCACCGTCAACACGCCCTTGACGCGCACAAACACCGCCTCGGTGCACCAAAAGCAACCGCCCCCGAGGGTGATGACCCGGGAGGACGATGAGGGCTGGGGCACAACGGTCGTGGTGTTCATAGGGCGCCATCATAAGATGCTGCCCTATGGACACCCTGCTCGCCCTCAAACCCCTCTTGACCACCTTGGTCTTGCCCGCAACCAGCGGACTGCTGTTTCTTGCGGCCATGTTGTTATGGGGCTGGCGACGCAGTGTGAGCAGGCGCCAACTTTCAATTCACCTACCCATGGCCGGTGGCTTGCTGGCCTGTGCCGGCTTGTGGTTGCTCAGCTGTCCCGCCGTGGCGCTGTGGCTGTCGGTCAACCTGCTGCCCCAAGTCAGCCCCACCTCACCCAAAGCCCTGCTGCGTGACAAAGTGCAAGCCATCGTTGTTTTAGGCGGCGGGGTTGAACAACGCTCCCCCGAATACGGCGGGCCCAACTTGCCACCAGAGAGCATGGCCCGTCTGCTCTACGGCATGTATTTGGCGCAAGCCACCCAACTGCCCATGGCCTACACCGGTGGCGTGGGCTGGGGGGCCGAGGGCGAGCAAACACCTGAAGCACAAGTCGCCGCCCAAGCCTTAGCGCGTCTACACGGCCCCGCCCTGCGCTGGCAAGAAAATCAATCACGCGACACGCGAGAAAACGCCCGCATGACCGCCCAACTCTTGCAACGCGATGGCGTCACCCGCGTGGCCATCGTCACCCACGCTTGGCACATGCCACGCAGCTTGCGGCAGTTTGAAACGGCGGGCTTGCAAGTCACAGCCGCGCCCATGGGCTACATCAACGCTGACATGCAGCCCGTGCTGCTGTGGCTTCCCAGTGGCTCGGCTTTGCGCGACAGCGCATGGTTGATCAAGGAGTGGCTGGGTCTAAGACTCACCTGAAACTTTAAGGTTAAACAACAGACACTTTCGATTGACTCGAGGTATATTACTAACCAGTAAGTCATTAACACCATGTCCACGACTGAATCCTTCGCACCCAACGCAGCAGAGGCTGTTCACAAACGTGAACGGCGCAAAGAGGCGCGCCCTGGAGAGTTGCTTGACGCAGCCTTGGCGTTGTTTGTCGAAAAAGGCTTTGCGAGCACCCGGGTAGAAGAAGTGGCCTCGCATGCGGGTGTATCCAAAGGCACTTTGTTTTTGTACTTCCCTACCAAAGAAGACCTGTTCAAAGCGGTGATTCGCGAGAACATCGTCAAGCTGTTTCCGGTTTGGAACGAAGAGTTCAAGCGCTTCACAGGCAGCAGTGGCGACATGCTGCGCTACGCCATGCTGAGTTGGTGGCAGCAGATAGGCAACACACCGGCAAGCGGCATTGCCAAGTTGGTCATCAGCGAAGCCCAAAACTTCCCCGACATCGCGGCGTTTTACCAAGCTGAAGTGATTCGCCCGGGCAATGCGCTGCTGCGCCAAATCTTGGCGCGGGGTGTGGCCAGTGGCGAGTTTCGACCGATGGATCTGGACCAAGCGGTCTACACCGTGGTGGCCCCCATGATTTTCATGATGATGTGGAAGCACTCGATGGGCGCATGCGCAGCATCGGCTGACATCGTCGATCCCGAACGTTTCATTCACATGCAAGTCGACGTGCTGCTGCACGGCATGACCACTTCTACCCACACCTGACCATGCGCATCAAACCTCGTTGGATCGTGATTGCTGTTGTCGTGCTGGCCTTGGTAGCCAGCGTCTGGCGCGCACTCTCAACGCGTAACCAGCAGCAACTAGCTGCGGGCACGCCCGCGCCAGCCGTCACCCACATCGAACTGGCGCGCCACGACGCCTGGACCCTTGAGCCGCGCGAAATCACCCAAACTCTGGACGTCTCGGGCACCCTCAAAGCCTTGAACTACGCCGTGATCAAAGCCCGCGTGGCGGGCGAGTTGAAAGAATTCAACGTGCGCGAGGGCGATGTGGTCAAAGCCGGCCAAGTGTTGGCCCGCATTGACCCGACCGAATACCAGCGCCGTTGGCAGCAGGCCAAAGAACAAGCCGATGCGGCCAAAGCCCAAATGGAAATCGCTCAGCGCCAGTGGGACACCAACAAAGCCTTGGTCGACCAAGGTTTCATCGCCAAAACGGCGCTCGACAACTCGCAAGCCTCTTACCAAGGCGCGGTCGCCACCCACCAAGCCGCCATCGCAGGCGCCGATGTGGCACGCAAAGCCCTGGATGACGCCGTGCTCTACGCCCCCTTCTCTGGCGTGGTGGCGCTGCGTGCTGCCCAAGCCGGCGAGCGCGTCAACGTGGACGCCAAGGTGTTGGAGTTGGTGGACCTGAGCCAACTCGAAGTGGAAGTCCCCCTGAGCCCCAGCGACTCGGTGGATGTGCGCATTGGCCAAGTGGCCCACCTGCAAGTGGAAGATCGCCCCGAGACGATCACGGCCAAAGTCAAACGCATCAGCCCCAGCGCCCAAGTGGGCAGCCGCAGCGTGTTGGTCTACCTCTCGATCGACCAATCCACCGGCTTGCGCCATGGTTTGTTTGCCAAAGGCAGTTTGAACCTGCAGCGCAGCAAGTCGCTCGCCGTGCCCCTGTCTGCGGTGCGCACCGACCGGGCACGCCCTTATGTGCAAGTGCTTGAAACTGTGGGTGACCAGGTGCAAGTCGCGCACAAGCAGGTGAGCTTGGGGCTGCGCGGCAGAGACGCCAATGACAGCAGCTCGCAAACTTGGATCGGCGTTGAAGGCATTGCCCCGGGCAGCACCGTGCTCAAAGGGCATGTGGGCGCCTTGCGCGAAGGCTTGCAGGTGAAGTTCACGGCAGCGCCAACCAACCCAGCCAGCAGCGCGCGCTGAACACGCCATGTGGTTCACCCGAATCAGTTTGAAAAACCCGGTCTTTGCGACCATGCTCATGCTCGCCTTTGTGGTGCTGGGCTTGTTCTCGTACAAACGGCTGCAAATTGACCAGTTCCCCAATATCGACTTTCCCGTCGTGGTGATCACCACCGAATACCCCGGCGCCTCGCCGGAGATTGTGGAGAGTGAAGTCAGCAAAAAAATCGAAGAAGGCGTGAACGCCATCGCGGGCATCAACGCCTTGACCTCGCGCAGTTACGAAGGCCTGTCGGTGGTGGTGGTGGAGTTTCAACTGCACATCGATGGCCGCAAAGGCGCCGACGATGTGCGCGAAAAAGTGGCCAGCATCCGCCCGAGCCTGCGCGTCGATGTGAAAGAGCCCAAGGTGCTGCGCTTTGACCCATCCAGCCGCGCCATTTGGTCATTGGCCGTGCTGCCCGGACAACCCAACGACGGCAGCGCTGACGCCGCCACGGCCGCCGTGGAGTTGACCAACTGGACCGACCAAGTTCTCAAAAAGCGGTTGGAAAACGTGCGCGGCGTGGGTGCGGTCACCATCGTGGGCGGCACCAAACGCGAGATCAACCTGTACCTCAACCCGCAAGCGATGGAGTCCTTGGGGGTGAGCGCCGACCAAGTGGTCAATGCCGTGCGCACCGAAAGCCAAGACCTGCCGGTGGGCTCACTGCGCTCATTGCTGCAAGACCGCGTGATCCAAGTGCAGGGCCGCATGTTGCGCCCTGAGGACTTTGGCCGCATCATCGTGGCGCGGCGTGGCACCACCCCGATTCGCTTGTCACAGGTGGCCAGCGTCAATGACGGCGCCCAAGAGGTGGAGAGCCTGGCGCTCTTCAACGGCCAACGCACCCTGCTGTTGACGGTTCAAAAAGCCCAAGACGAAAACACCATCGATGTCATCGACGGCCTCAACAAAACGCTCGACGAGGTGCGCCCCTTGCTGCCCCCCGGCGTGCGCTTGGAGCCGGTACAAGACAGCGCGCGCCCGATTCGTGTGGCCGTCAACAACGTTCGGGAAACCCT
>CAIMWY010000333.1 GCA_903845315.1 uncultured Burkholderiales bacterium | reverse complement strand
GGTGACCTTTGAAGGTGCGCGTCAGGGCGAATTCGCCCAGTTTGTGGCCCACCATCTGGTCGGTGATGTAAACAGGGACGTGTTGTTTGCCGTTGTGCACAGCAATGGTCAGGCCGATGAAGTCGGGCAAGACCATAGAACGACGCGACCAAGTTTTCACTGGTTTTTTGTCTTTGTTGGCAATGGCTTTGTCGACCTTGGCCACCAAGTGATGGTCAACAAACGGACCCTTTTTGAGAGAGCGAGTCATTTGTTACCCCTTACTTTTTACGACGCGACACAATCATGACTTGTGTGCGTTTGTTGTTACGGGTACGGTAACCTTTGGTCAGGTTACCCCACGGATCGACTGCATGACGGCCTTCGCCGGTGCGACCTTCACCACCACCGTGTGGGTGGTCGACTGGGTTCATGGCGACGCCTCGCACGGTTGGGCGGATGCCCATCCAGCGCTTGACACCCGCCTTACCCAATTGGCGAAGGCTGTGTTCTTCGTTTGCTACTTCACCAATGGTGGCGCGGCATTCAATGTGAATTTTGCGAACTTCACCAGAGCGCATACGCACTTGAGCGTAGGTGCCTTCACGTGCCAACAAGGTTGCCGAGGTGCCTGCCGAGCGAGCGATTTGAGCGCCTTTGCCGACTTGCAATTCGATGCAGTGAATGGTGGAACCCACGGGGATGTTGCGGATGGGCAAAGTGTTGCCTGCACGGATCGGGGCTTCCGAACCGCTCATCAACGTTGCGCCAACTTCCAAGCCACGTGGTGCAATGATGTAGCGACGCTCACCATCGGCATAACACACCAAAGCGATGTGAGCCGTCCGGTTAGGGTCGTATTCAATGCGCTCCACTTTGGCAGGAATGCCATCTTTGGTGCGGCAAAAGTCCACCACGCGGTAGTGATGCTTGTGGCCTCCGCCCTTGTGACGGGTGGTGATATGACCGTTGTTATTACGACCCGATTTTTGGTGCTGGGGTTCCAGCAACGGAGCGTATGGCTCACCTTTGTGCAGGTGGTCACGGGTGACCTTCACCACGCCACGTTGGCCTGGTGAAGTAGGTTTCATCTTGATGACTGCCATGATTAAGCGGCCTCCCCAGAGATGTTGAGTTCTTGACCCGCTTTGAGCGTCACATAGGCCTTGCGCACGTTATCGCGACGGCCCATAGATTTGCCAAAACGCTTGGATTTACCTTTGGTGTTGACCACAGAAACGCCTTGCACTTCGACCTTGAACATCAGCTCTACAGCTGCTTTGATCTCGGGCTTGCTCGCGTCTTGCAGAACCTTGAAAGTCACCGCATTGCTTTTCTCGGCAACCATGGTGGCTTTTTCAGACACCACGGGCGCGACCAGCACTTGCATCAAGCGACCTTCGTCAAACTTGGTTTTGTTGTGTCCGTGGCTCATGCGAACATCTCCTTGAGTTTGTCGATAGCAGCCTTGGTCACGAGCACCTTTTTGTAGTGCACCAATGACAGCGGATCTGCATAACGGGGCTCAACCACCAGCACATTGGGCAGGTTGCGTGAAGCCAAGTACAAGTTGTCATCGATTTCATCCGAAATCACCAACACTGACTGCAGATTCATGGCTTTGAATTTCGCTGCCAAGAGCTTGGTTTTGGGTGAGTCCACGGTGAGTGAGTCCACCACAGCCAGACGACCTTCGCGGGCCAACTGAGAAAAGATCGAAGCCATACCAGCGCGGTACATCTTCTTGTTGATCTTCTGGGTAAAGTTTTCGTCAGGGCTGTTTGGGAAAGCGCGACCGCCGCCGCGCCAGATTGGCGAAGAAGTCATACCGGCACGTGCGCGGCCTGTACCCTTTTGCTTGAAAGGCTTTTTGGTGGAGTGCTTCACCTGCTCGCGGTCTTTTTGGGCACGGGTGCCTTGACGCGCATTGGCTTGGTAAGCCACCACGATCTGGTGAACCAGATCTTCGTTGTATTCACGACCGAACACAGTTTCTGGCGCATCCACTTTGGAAGCTGCCAAACCTTGGTCGTTCAGGAGTTCGAGCTGCATCAGATCGCTCCTTTGGCTTTGATGGCTGGACGCACCGTCACGAAGCCACCGGCGGAACCGGGGACAGCGCCACGGATCAACAACAGTTGGCGCGCTTCGTCAATGCGAATCACATCGAGGTTTTGGGTGGTCACGATGTCAGAGCCTAGGTGGCCTGCCATGCGCTTACCGGGGAACACGCGACCAGGATCTTGCGCCATACCAATGGAGCCGGGCACGTTGTGCGAACGGCTGTTACCGTGCGAAGCGCGCTGCGACTTGAAGTGATGGCGCTTGATGGTGCCTGCAAAGCCTTTACCAATGGTCGTGCCTTGCACGTCCACTTTTTGGCCAACAGCAAACACATCCGACACGGGCACAGTAGCGCCCATGGCGTACTTTGCAGCAGTGTCAGCAGTCACTTGGAATTCTTGGATGATTTCGCCGGCTTCAACGCCTGCTTTCGCAAGGTGGCCAGCCATGGGCTTGGTGACACGCGATGCTTTACGCGCGCCAAATGTGACCTGCAAGGCCACATAGCCGTCGTTTTCTTGGGTTTTCACCTGGGTCACGCGGTTGTTGGACACATCCAACACCGTGACAGGAACTGCGTCCCCATCATCAGTGAACAGACGCATCATGCCCACCTTGCG
>CAIMWY010000332.1 GCA_903845315.1 uncultured Burkholderiales bacterium | reverse complement strand
TGAACAGGCCGATGCGTCGCGCCAGGTCTTGTTGGGCGCGCGGCAGTTTGTCGACCAAGATGGAAATGAAGATGATGTTGTCGATGCCCAGCACCAGCTCCAACAGGGTGAGGGTGGCGAATGCAATCCATGCTTGTGGGTCGGTCAAAAGTTCCATGTGTATCTCCTTGGTGTCAGCATAACCAAGGCTCAAAGAACTTAAACACTGTGCGGACAACACCATGCAACAAGCCCCTGACCTTGCGGTGCAGGGGCTTGAAGAGGCTTGCCTGGGTTGCTTAGCGTTTGCGGTGAAGCTTAGCTGCGTTGTGTGCTCACAGATGCAGCGGCCAACGCTGTCATGTTGACAATGCGTCGCACGGTCGACGATGGGGTGAGGATGTGCGCCGGTTTTGCAGCACCCAACAGGATGGGTCCTACGGTCACACCTTGACCGCCTGTGACTTTGAGTACGTTGAACAAGATGTTGGCTGCGTCCAAGTTGGGACAAATCAACAAGTTGGCTTCGCCTGAGAGTGATGTCTCAATCAAACTGGTGCGACGTACAGTGTCGGACAGCGCCGCATCACCTTGAATTTCGCCGTCGCACTCCACATCAGGTGCCATGCGTGCAAACAAGTCGCGTGCTAAGCGCATCTTGTGGGCAGAGGCCTTGGCGGATGAGCCGTAGTTGCTGTGCGACAAGAAGGCCACTTTGGGTGGCAAACCAAACAACCGTACTTCCTCTGCGGCCATGACGGCGATGTTGGCCAGCAGCTCGGCATTGGGGTCTTCGTTGACGTAGGTGTCGGCAATGAAGAGGGTGCGGTCAGCCAGCATCAGGGCGTTCAAGGTGGCAAAGCCGGGTGCGCCTCGCGAAGTACCAATGATGTCATTCACATGTTTGAGGTGCGCATCAAACTGCCCCACCAAACCACAGAGCATGGCATCTGCATCGCCCAAGTGCATGGCCAAGGCGCCAATCAAAGTGTTGGAGCGGCGCACCGCGGCTTTGGCTGTGTCGGGTGTGATGCCGCGGCGGCCCATCATGCGGTGGTAGGTCTCCCAGTACTGGCGAAAGCGTGCATCGCTTTCGGGGTTGATCACTTCCACGTCGTGCCCCAGCTTGAGCCGCAGGCCAGCTTTGGCAATGCGCGCTTCAATCACGGCCGGGCGGCCAATCAGAATGGGTTGGGCTAAGTTGTCTTCAATGGCCAGTTGGGCAGCGCGCAACACGCGCTCGTCTTCACCTTCGGCAAACACCACGCGCTTGGCGCTGGAGGCCTGCGCCGCGTTGAAGACGGGGCGCATGATCATGCCGGTTTGGTAAACAAAGCGCGACAAGCTTTGCTTGTAGGCTTCAAAGTCAGTGATAGGGCGCGCAGCCACACCAGATGCTGCTGCTGCTTTAGCCACGGCGGGGGCAATGCGCAAGATCAGGCGTGAGTCAAACGGGGTGGGAATCAAATAGTCGGGGCCAAAGACGAGTTCTTTACCTGCATAGGCGCTGGCCACTTCTTCGCTGATGTCGGCCTTGGCCAAGTCAGCGATTTCACGCACGCAGGCCAGCTTCATTGCTTCGGTGATTTTGGTGGCGCCGCAATCCAAAGCACCCCGAAAGATGTAGGGGAAGCACAAGACGTTGTTGACCTGGTTGGGGTAATCCGAGCGCCCGGTGGCGATGATGCAGTCGGGGCGCACGGCCTTGGCCAGCTCTGGGCGAATTTCAGGCTCCGGGTTGGCCAGCGCCAAGATGATGGGTTGGCTGCCCATGGTTTTGACCATGTCTTGCGTCAACACCCCCGCAGCCGAGCAGCCTAAAAATACGTCAGCGCCATTGACCACATCGGCCAAGGTGCGCAGCGAAGAAGTTTGGGCAAAGCGGGCTTTGCTGTCGTCGTAACCACCGGGGCGGCCTTCGTACACCAGGCCTTTCGAGTCGCAGACAAAGATGTTGTGGCGTTGCACGCCCAAGCCCACCATCACATCCAAGCAGGCCAGCGCAGCAGCGCCCGCACCGGAGACGGCAATACGAACGTCTTCAATTTTTTTGTTGACCAATTCCAAGCCATTGAGCAGGGCCGCCGCAGAGATGATGGCGGTACCGTGCTGGTCGTCGTGGAAGACGGGAATGCTCATGCGCTCGCGCAGTTTTTGCTCGATGTAAAAACACTCGGGGGCTTTGATGTCTTCAAGGTTGATACCGCCCAGGGTAGGTTCGAGCGCGGCAATGATGTCGACCAATTTGTCGGGGTCGCGTTCGGCCAACTCGATGTCGAACACGTCAATGCCTGCAAATTTTTTAAACAAGCAGCCTTTGCCTTCCATCACCGGCTTGCTGGCTAGGGGGCCAATGTCACCCAGGCCCAGCACGGCCGTGCCATTGGTGATCACGCCCACCAAGTTGCCACGGGCGGTGAACTCAGAAGCCAAGGAAGGGTCTGCTTCAATGTCCAAACACGGGTAAGCCACACCGGGTGAATAGGCCAACGACAGATCGCGCTGGTTGGACAGTGGCTTGGTGGGGGTGACGGATATTTTTCCGCGGGTGGGAAAACGGTGGTAGTCGCGAGCAGCTTCGCGCAAGGCCGCTTCGGCGGGGGAGATGGATTTGGACAAGACGGTCTCCTAGGGTGTTATGCCCAGAGATTACCTGTTTTACCCACTCAGAAGTGAAAAAACAGCCCCCATTTCTGGAGGCCGTTTTCAATGTTTGGTGGTGATAGGTGGATTTGAACCACCGACATCAGCATTATGAATGCTGCGCTCTAACCGACTGAGCTATATCACCAACAGGCGAAAATTATAGCGATTTTTAAATCAGCCGCGAAAACGATACGCCTAAGGTTTGACGAAGCGAGCGCTTATCTTCAAGAGCATGAGTGCAATGCCAAAGCCCGTGATGTCACCGATGAACATCACCTCCAAGCCAGATAAGAAATCGGTGGTCAGTCCATTCCAATAAATCACCAATTGGTTCAACGCGCTGTTGGCCAAAGAAAATGCCAGCCCCATTTTGATCAATCTGTTCAGATCAAGGTGTTCAAGAAATCCACCGATCTTAAAAGTCCCCATCACCAGTTTGAGTGCCAACAACGGTGACAAAGCGTTGACCAAGGCCAGTTCCAAGCTCACGGCGTAATTGTTTGGAAAGTAAAAAAAGAGGCCAGCCAACAGTGACACGGTGGCAATACTCAATGCACCCATGAAGCTGAAAATGAGCACCATCAAGAATTTGATGCCACTTGGAATGTGCACAAGATGGGCCCCTGGCACCAAGTGAAGAAAAGGTGTGGCAGCATTGTTGATGGCGTAGAGGGTGGCAAACGCAAGTGTCAGTGAAATGAACTGATTGAAGCTGCTTTCAAACCAGGAGTTACTAGGCATCGTGTTTGGGTGGATCTTTAGGGATCTGTAAATCGGTGGCCTGAGTTTACTCAGTCGGCACCAAGCCAGTTGAGATGCCTAAAATTAAGGTATGCGCCGATTCTGTGTTTGGATTTGCGTTGTGTTGGCAGTTTTTATTTGGAGAAATGTATGAACATGACGCATTACATGGAGTTATTGGCTGTCAATCAGCCATGGAATTTGTTGATTTTTATGGGGGTGCCGGTGGTGCTGGCTGAAACCTTGGCCATCACCGAGTTGTATTTGTTGTTCACCCGCTTGCGCAGCGGCTTTGTGCATGGACTCAACCGTGCTGCGGGCTTGATCGTGGGTGTCTACTTCATTGGCGTGATCGGCTATTTGCTGACCACGGCGGTGGTGCCCATTACCCAAGCCGGTGAGTGGCGCACGGTGATTGACGTGATTGCTGTGGGCAGCTATTTGATCGGGGGCTTGCCTTTGATCTATATCGCAGCGCAAGAGGTCGGCTTGGTGAACCCCGGCGCCGATGCCGAACACAAGATGAAGGTGCATGCCACTTGTGTGGCTTTGTTCTTGGTGTTCGGCCATATCGCCATGATTGCGGGCATGCTCGACCCCTCGCTGCTTTCGGGTGGCGCTGGCACTGAGCAGGCCATGCCGATATCGCACAGCCATTGATGGGCAGTGTCTGTCGCCGGGTGGCTTTAGTCCACCTTGGCGCCGGAAGTGCGCACCATGTGGGCCCACTGGGCCACTTCTTCGCGCATGAAGTGGCCAAACTCTTCAGGGGTGTCGCCCACAGCATCTGCGCCTTGACCTGCCAACTGATCCCGGATGGCCGGCATTTTTAAGATCTTCACCACTTCGTGGTTCAAGCGCGTGACCACTTCGCGGGGCGTGCCAGCCGGGGCAAACAAGCCTGACCATGCATAGGTCACAAAGCCCTTCACGCCAGATTCCTCCACGGTGGGTACATCAGGCAGTTGAGCCACACGTTTTTTGCTCGACACCGCCAAAATTTTGACCTTGCCCGAGCGCACATGCGCGATGCCCGTGGGCATGTTGATGAACATCATGTTGACCTGTCCGCCCAGCAAGTCGGCAATGGCCGGCGGGCCGCCTTTGTACGGCACGTGCACGGCTTCCATGCCAGTCATGTTTTTGAACAACTCGGTGGACAGATGCGTCGATGTGCCTTGGCCGGTGGAAGCGTAAGACAGGTTGGCCGATTTGTTTTTGCCCAGCGCAATCAACTCTTTGACGTTGTTGGCAGGCACTGCAGGGTTGACGATCAAGATGTTAGGCACAGTGCCCACCAGCACGATGGGTGCGAGGTCTTTGAGCGGGTCGTAGTTGAGTTTGCTGTAGAGCGAGGTATTGATGGCCACGATCTCAGAGCCCATCAACAAGGTGTAGCCATCGGGCGTGGCTTTGGCCACGGCCTCGGTGGCAATGTTGCCGCCGGCACCAGGGCGGTTTTCCACCAGTACCGTTTGGCCCAAAGCTTCGGACAACTTTGGGGCCAAAGTGCGGGCAAAGAAGTCGACCGTGCCACCTGCTGGAAAGGGCACCAACACCTTGATGGGTTTGTTTGGAAAAGCTTGCGCCAAAACCAAACCGGGGCAACACAAGACAAACACCGCAATGCGGCGTAACCAGAAAGAACGCATGGCGTTTCCTTAAAAACCGAGGATGAAGAAAGGCTGGGCCGGTGAGGGATTAAGTGTGGGTGAAGCTGGCTTTGCGTTTGTTGACAAACGCATCCATGCCTTCTTTTTGGTCTTGGGTGGCGAACAAGGCGTGGAACAAGCGACGCTCAAACATCACGCCATCGGCCAAGCCACTCTCAAACGCCCGGTTGACCGACTCTTTGGCGGCCATGACGGCGAGTTGCGAGTAGTCACAAATCATCAAGGCGGCGCCCAAGGTTTCTTCCATCAATTTGTCCAGCGGCACGATGCGGCTGATCAAACCGGCTTTTTCGGCTTCGTGCACATCCATCATGCGGCCTGTCAACGCCAAGTCCATGGCCTTGGCTTTGCCAACGGCACGTGGCAAACGTTGTGTGCCGCCTGCCCCAGGGATGATGCCCAGTTTGATTTCGGGTTGACCAAACTTGGCGTTGTCAGCGGCGATGATGAAGTCGCACATCATCGCCAGTTCACAACCGCCACCCAAGGCGAAACCACTGACGGCAGCGATCACAGGTTTACGGATGCTGCGGATGGTTTCCCAGTCGCGGGTGATGTAGTCGTCCTTGTACACGTCGGCAAAGGTGTAGGTGGCCATGGCGCCAATGTCGGCACCCGCTGCAAAAGCTTTTTCGCTGCCCGTGATAACCATGCAGCCAATCGCTGGGTCGGCATCAAAGGCTTTGAGGGCAAGGCCTAACTCCACCATCAACGCGCCGTTCAAGGCATTGAGTTGTTTGGGACGGTTGAGGGTGACGACGCCCACTTTGTCGGCTTCGGTGTGGACGTTGATGAATTCGTAAGCCATGTGAGCGCTCCAAAAAAACAAAGAAAAATAAAAACAAGTTCACTCGACTATAGCCAAGCCCACCAAGGGTAAACATTAACCAACCGTCCGGTCGGTGAATGCTAAATTTATTGCAGGAGATTACCCCATGACAGCACCCACGGAGACGGATACCGTCTTGTACGAAGAACGCGGCCAGGTCGCCGTTGTCACACTCAACCGCCCCCAAGCCCTCAACAGTTTTACCCGTCAAATGCACCGTGAATTGTGGGCGGCGTGCGACCGGGTTGAGGCCAATTCGGCCATCCGCGCCATGGTCATGACAGGTGCTGGCAGAGGTTTTTGTGCCGGTGCTGATTTGTCGGAGTTCGACTTTGCGCCCGGACCTGATTTGATGGCGCGCGCCAACCCAGGCCCGGTGATTGACCAAGCCTTCAACCCCACGGCGCGTAAGTTGCAAAACCTGCGTGTGCCTACTGTGGCTGCCATCAATGGCGTGGCCGCAGGTGCTGGCGCATCGCTGGCCCTGTGTTGCGACATCGTGATCGCTGCACCCAACGCCAGCTTCATACAAGCTTTCAGCAAGATCGGCTTGATTCCAGATGCCGGTGGCAGCTGGTGGTTGGTCGAGCGCTTGGGCATGGCGCGTGCCATGGCCTTGGCCATGACGGGCGACAAGCTGGGCGCTGAACAAGCCAAGGCCTGGGGCCTGATTTGGGAGGTGGCCGAAGACAGTGTGGCTGCAGCATGTGCCATGGCCGACAAGCTGGCGGTGATGCCCACCAAGGCCTTGGTGGCCACGCGTCATTTGCTGCGCGATGCGGGCACGCGCACGTTCACTGAGCATCTTGACGCCGAGCGTGATGCGCAAGCGGCACTCGGCTGCACGCACGACTACATTGAAGGCGTGAGTGCCTTTTTAGAAAAACGCCCTGCGATGTTCAAAGGCGAGTGATGAGTACCGACGCACACACCTTGGCCCAGCAAGTGGCCAGCGCCATGTTTGCGGTGGATACCGCCACCAAAGACACCATGGGCATTGAAATTTTGAAATGCGAACCTGGCCGTGCCGTATTGCGCATGCCGGTTCGCGAACTGCACTTGAACGGTCACCAAATTTGCCACGGGGGCTTCATCTTCACCTTGGCCGATTCAACCTTTGCCTTCGCCTGCAACAGCTACAACAAAGTGGCGGTGGCTGCTGGATGCAGCATTGAGTTTTTGAAACCCGCCAAGTTGGGTGACGTGTTGACGTGCGAGGGCGTGGAGCAAACGCTGTCGGGTCGCCACGGCATTTACGACATGCGCGTGACCAACCAGCACGGCGACACCATTGCCATGTTCCGTGGCAAGAGCGCTCAAATTCAAGGAACGGTGATTCCCGAATGAAACCCTCTCCATCTTTTGTAAAGCAGTTTCCGCTAGAGCCGATTGAAAAGGCCAGCACCGACGAACTGCGCGCCTTGCAACTCAAGCGCCTGCAAGCCACGCTGCATCAGGCCTATGCCAATTCACCCGCCTACCGCGCCAAGTTTGATGCGGTGGGCGTGCACCCGAGCGACTGCAAAAGCTTGGCCGACTTGGCCAAGTTTCCGTTCACCACCAAAGCTGACTTGCGCGACAACTACCCGTTTGGCATGTTGGCCGTGCCACGCGAACAGTGTGTGCGCATTCATGCGTCCAGCGGCACCACGGGCAAACCCACGGTGGTGGCTTATACGCAAAACGACATCGACGTGTGGTCCCACGTGGTGGCCCGCAGCATCCGTGCGGCGGGCGCTCGGCCCGGCGACATGGTGCATGTGAGCTATGGCTACGGTTTGTTCACCGGGGGCTTGGGCGCGCACTATGGCGCCGAGCGTTTGGGGCTGACGGTGGTGCCGTTTGGCGGCGGGCAGACCGAGCGCCAGGTGCAACTGATTCGCGACTTCAAGCCCGACCTAATCATGGTGACGCCCAGCTACATGTTGGCCATTGCCGATGAGTTTGAGCGTCAGGGCTTGTCGGCGGCCGAGTCGAGTTTGCGCTTGGGTATTTTTGGTGCCGAGCCGTGGACCAACGACATGCGCCGCGCCATTGAGCAACGCATGGGCATCGACGCGGTCGACATCTATGGACTCTCCGAAGTGATGGGCCCCGGTGTGGCCAGTGAATGTGTGGAGACCAAAGACGGCCCAACCATTTGGGAAGACCATTTCTACCCCGAGATCATCCACCCCGACACGGGTGAGCCGGTGGCCGACGGCGAGATGGGCGAGTTGGTGTTCACCAGCTTGACCAAAGAAGCACTGCCCATCATCCGTTACCGCACGCGTGACCTCACGCGTTTGTTGCCAGGCACCGCGCGCAGCATGCGTCGCATGGAAAAAATCACGGGCCGCAGCGACGACATGATGATCGTGCGTGGCGTGAATGTGTTCCCCTCACAGATTGAAGAATTCATTTTGAAGCGCCCCGAACTGGCGCCGCATTACCAATGCGTGCTGACCCGCGAAGGTCCGATGGATAGCCTCAAAGTGGTGGTGGAAACACGCCCTGGCGTGGACCCCCACGGCCAGGCTGCACGCGCAGCGGCGCAGCAGTTGCAGCACGATGTGAAGACCTTTGTGGGCACCAGCATTGCGGTGGACCTGAAGGCCGAAGGCGGCGTGGAGCGCAGCCAAGGCAAGGCCAAGCGTGTGGTGGATTTGCGGCTTGTCACCTGAGGCCAACTAGACCGCCTGTGGGGCTCAGGCCTTTTGGCAGAGCGTCGAACACTCAGCGCTGAAAGCCAAGGGCTTCAGTCCAACCAAGCAGTCACTTTGGCCTCGTCCAGGATGGACAAACGCCAACTGGCGTGTGCTTTGACAGCGGGCAAGTTCAAAGGCAAACGCAGCAACTGACGGTCGCGACTGACCAGCGCCGTCACCTTCTTGGCGCGTCCCACATAGAGCAACAAGTCGTCGAGCTTTTTCAAGCGCCAAGCGCTGGCGGTTTTACCGCCGATCTCCACGCCCAACCACTCATCGCCCGGTGCCAAGCCTGCGGCGTGGGCTGCGCTGCCGCTGAGCACTTGCTTGATCTGGATGCTGTGGTCTTCGCTCACCCGCAGCCCCAAGCGTTGCGCCAGTTGTGCTGGGTCGTGGTGTACGGCCACACCGTGTGCGGTGAGTGCGTCTTGCAGTGGCAAGTCGCGTGTGCCATGCACCCAGGCTTTGATCTCGCGTGCCCACGAGCGGCCTGTGAGTTCGTGCAATACGGTCAACAAATCGGCTTCGTGCATGGGGCCGCCTTGGCAACGCTGCCACAGGCCGCGCATCACGTGGTCCAAGCTGATGCGGTGGTTCTTCACCCCATGCTGGCGCAGGGCCAAGTCTAGGCACAGGGCGATCAACGCGCCTTTGGTGTAGTAGCTCACCGTCAGGTTGGGGGTGTTGGCGTCGGCCCGGTAGTACTTGGTCCAGGCTTCAAAGCTCGATTGCGCCACGCTGTGCACCCAGCGTCCCGGTGTTTGCAGCACTTGGTTGATGGTTTTGTTGAGCAGGCGCAGGTAGTGTGCATCATCGATCAAGCCGGCGCGGCGCAACAGTTTGTCGTCGTAATAGCTGGTGAAACCCTCAAAAAACCACAGCAGTTCGGTGTAGTTTTCTTGCGTGTAGTCGTAGCGTGCAAACTCTGCCGGGCGCAGTCGCTTGACATTCCAGGTGTGAAAGTACTCGTGGCTGATCAGCCCCAGCAAGGTGGTGTAGCCGTCGTTGGGCTTGCCCACTTTGGTTTTGAGTGCGTCGCTGCGTGCGGGGGTGTCGCTCAGCCGTGGCAGGTCGGCGCGTTGACAAATCAAGGCGGTGGAGTTGCGGTGCTCCAAGCCCCCGTAGCCCTCGCCGACTGCGTTGAGCATGAACACATAGCGCGTGTGCGGAATGTGCGCGCGCTGGTTGCCATGCCAAAAGCGCAGGGCCGTTTCGCAAATTTTTTGGGCATCTTGCAGCAAACGCTCGCCATCGAAGGTGGGTGTGGCACCGGCCACCACAAAGCGGTGCGGCACACCACACGCGGTGAAGTGGCCAGACCAGAACGCGCCCATCTCGACGGGGCAGTCGGCCAGCTCGTCATAGTCGGCCGCCACATAGCTGCCAAAGCCACGCGGGTTGACCTTCAAGGGCGTGAGACCCGTGGCCAATGCCCAAGTGGGCAGGGCAGTGTGCGGCACCAGGGTCATCGCATGGAGCTGGTCTTCACACCCTGCCACGCACAAGCACAGGCTGGTGGCGTTGAAGAAGCCGCGCTGTGCATCGAGCCATGCGGTGCGCACCGAGTTGTCGTGCGCATGCACCTGGTAGTGCAGGGTGAGCGGCATGTCGGCTGCGCAGTCCACTTGCCAACTGCATTTGTCCAACTGCTGCAGCGCTACGGAATGGTTGCCTTGACGCGCGGTGAGCGAGATGAGTTGCTTGGAAAACTCGCGCACCATGTAGCTGCCCGCAATCCACACCGGCAAAGACACGCCTTGGTTCGCGTGGGGTTGGTCGATGGTGAGGGTCACGCCATACAGGTGGGCGTGCAGATCGGCCAGTTCGATGCGGTAGTGAATTTGAGGGTCGGTGTGCCGAGTGGCGTTTGGTTGGATGTTGCTGTTGGACGGCATGGCGGCTTTGCCAAGCGCTTTGCGATGGATCGTGCGTGTCATGGCGTGGACTATGGGCTCAGGTGGACGCAGCGCCCAGCAAGCATGAGAGCGTGGACACCACAGTCAAACGAAAACGCAAGGTCATCCAGTCGCGCAGGCCGGCTTCGGCCCAGGTTTTGCGGTCCACCAAATAACAAGCCACCAGCAACACGGCCAGCACGGGCAGGCCAGCGTAGGCCGGCATCATCACCCCAACCCAGGCCACCAACGAGGGCACCACGCCCCACACCATGTGCAGTTTGCGCGAGGGTGCGTTGTGCCGCAGGCCAATGCCCCAGTGGATACCGCCCAAAAAGGCGCAGATGGTGGCGGCGTAAGAGGTCAAGGCAATCGCCACCAAGGGGTGCGCTTCGGGGGTCACGATCCACATCAGCAAGGCCAGGGTGACAAACGGAATCAAGCCCGCGTAGCCCAAGCGTTGAATCAACACGCCAGCGGCGCTGTCAGGGGTGATGGGGGTATGTGCCATAGGTGTTTACTTGCTGGCGTCGGCCAAGAGTTTTTCAATTTGTTGGGTGTTGATGGCACCCGGCACGCGGGCGCCGTCTTGCGCCACCAAGGTGGGCGTGCCGGTGATTTTGAACTTGCGACCAAACTCAACATTGCGTGCAATGGCCGAGGTGTCGCAAGCCGATGCATTGGCGATGCGACCTTCACCCATGACCTGTGCCCAAGCGGCGGCAGGGTCTTTGGCGCACCAGACATTGCGTGATTTGTCGGACGAGTCCTGACCCAGGATGGGGTAGAGGAACAGGTAGATGGTGACGTTGTCGACTTTGGCCAAGTCACGCTCGAAGCGCTTGCAATAGCCACAGTTGGGGTCTTCGAACACCGCCAACTTGCGCTTGCCGTTGCCACGCACGATCTGGATGGCGTCTTTGAGGGGCAGGCTGGCAAAGTCGATGGCGCCCAGTTTGGCTTCACGCTCTTCGGTCAGGTTGCGGCGACTTTTGGTGTCGATCAGGTTGCCTTGGATCAGGAAGTTGCCGTCGGCGTCGCTGTAGTAAATCTCGTTGCCGTTCAAACGTACTTCGTACAAACCGCTCATGGGCGTTCGGTTGATTTCCTCGATCTTGGGCAGTTGCGGAATGCGCTCGCTCAGGTTCTTGCGGATGGTGGCTTCATGGCCTTGGGCCCAGGCGGAGCCTGCCAAAAGCCAGAGAACTGCGGCGAGCGCGAAATGTTGCCGTGTACGTGTCATCGGGTGTCCAAGGTGAGGTGTCATTGCATGGCTTGCTGCATGGTCCAGCGCTTCAAGGGGGCTAGGCTGTCAAAACCAGACATGCCCCAGTTGCGCAAGGCCTGCACGCTGGCGTGTGGGTGGGCGAACAAGCGCTGCAAGCTGTCGCAAGCCAGCCAAGTCGGCAGCATGTCGGCTTTGCGGGCGCGCTCGTAGCGACGCAGCAAGTGGCGGTCACCCACGCTGCGCCAGTAGTCGGCACCATCGCGGCTTTTCAGCACCTGCGCCAACGCAGCGGCATCGGCCAGCCCTAGGTTGAGCCCAAGCCCCGCCAGGGGGTGGATGGTGTGTGCGGCGTCGCCCGCCAGCGCCCAGGCACTGCCATCAGCCAATGTGCCCATCCAGTGCTCGGCGCGTGCCAGTTGCAGTGGCCACATGGCGCGTTCGCTGGTGAGTTCGAGTTGTCCCAATAGGCCGTGGCTGGCGTCTTGCAGGGCACTGGCAAAAGCGGGGGCGTCCAATGCCAGCATGGCGCTGGCGCGCTCAGGTGGAAGCGACCACACCACTGCCGCGCTGTCGCCGTGCGGGCCGCCCAGGGGCAGCAGTGCCAAAATTTCTAACCCGTGTGTGCCTTGGTGGAACCATTGCAGGGCCTGTTGGCGGTGGGGCACGCCGCCACGCACGCGTGCGGCCACGGCGTGTTGCTGGTAGGGCAGGGTCTCAAAGCTCACCCCCAATTCGTCGCGGGTGATGCTGTGGCGGCCTTCGCACACCACGGTGAGTGCGGCAGGCGCAGGCGCCGTCAAACAGGCAATGTCGGACTGGTAGCGCACGGCCTCGGCCAATTGGGCCTCCAGCACGGGTACATCTACGATCCAGCTCAAGCCTTCGGGTGTGGGGCTGGCAAAGTGCACAAAGCCACCGTCATCACCCCACACACGCATGTCTTGCACGGCGATGGCGTGCTGGGCATCTGGCCAGCAGCGCAGTTCAGTGAGCAAGTCGCGTGAAGCCTTGTTGAGTGAGTAGGCCCTCACGTCTTGGTTTGTTTTGGGCTCGGAGGTGACCAGGCCAACTCGCAAGCGTTGACGCGCCAGCAGCAGCGCCAAAGTGCGCCCGACCATGCCGTCGCCACGAATACACACATCCAATTTTTGAGCCATTCGACAATTGTAGGAGGGCGGCACAATGGCGCATGACCTCGACTGCAGCAACCCCATACAGCGCACAGCGCCATGCTTTGATTGATCAACTGTGGGTCTATCCCATCAAGTCATGTGCCGGGATTTCGGTGCAACACGCCACCTTGACCGACACCGGCTTGGACTTGGACCGAGCCTGGATGGTGGTCGATGCCCAAGGCCAGATGCTGACCCAACGCCGTGTGCCCCGCATGGCCTTGATCCAGCCTGAGTTGCGCCATGACGAGTTGGTGTTGCGCGCACCCGGCATGCTGGCCTTGCACCTGTCCATCGAGCGGGCCGAAGCGCCCACACAGGTGCAGGTGTGGCAAGACACCGTGCCCGCGTTTGAGATGGGACCCTTGGCAGCCCAATGGTTCAGCGACTTTTTGGGGCAAGGTCCGTTGCGCTTGGTGCGCTTTGACCCAGAGCACTTTCGCCTGGCCAGCCGCGAGTGGACCCAAGGCGTGGATGCGTTCAACCAATTCAGCGATGGCTTTCCGATCTTGGTGACCAGCACCGCGTCTTTGGATGAACTCAATGCGCGCTTGGTCCAACAAGGGCAGACCCCGGTCGACATGCGGCGTTTTCGGGCCAACGTGGTGTTGCGCGGTGAGACGCCCGAGGCTTGGGGCGCGCACGACGAGGACCGCGTGGGGGCGATGACCGTGACCACCGACGGTGAGGCGGTGCAGCTCAAACCCGTCAAACCCTGCCCACGCTGCCCCATGCCCAATGTCAACCCCGACACCGCCGAGGTCAACCCTGCCGTGGGCGACACCTTGCAGACTTACCGCCAAGACCCGCGCGTCAACGGTGCGGTGACCTTTGGCATGAATGCGATTCCTCTGAGCGGTTTGGGCGAGGTGTTGCGTGTGGGGCAGCGGGTGTCCGCAGATTGGG
>CAIMWY010000331.1 GCA_903845315.1 uncultured Burkholderiales bacterium | reverse complement strand
GCGGCAGCTGGATGGCAAAGGCGGGCGCACTGTCCTGTGGTGCTTGGGTGCCACGGAAGCCGGCCACGCCGTAGCCACGCTTTTCCCACTCAGGCCCCCAATGGGCTTCCAGCGCAGCGGGCTCGAACGATTTGGACAGGCTGTCGAGGCCTGGTTGTGCGGCTTTGGGGGTAGGCAAGTTGCTCATGGACACGGCTTTGAGAAATGAAAAACGGCACGCGAAAAGCGGCCGTTTGAGACGGAAAATAAAGTGCCCACATTCTACCCAGCGGGGTTTTGCCAGCCCGCCCCTAAAGACCTTCACAAAAGCACGTTAGGCTTGAGCGCCTTGGCGAACCCAGCGCCGCAGTTTTTTGTGCCCACTTCAGGAAAATTTTTATGCCCACCCTCAAAGGCTCTCGCACCGAGGAATGCCTGAAACAGGCCTTCTCAGGCGAATCACAGGCCAACCGACGTTATATGTACTTTGCCAACAAGGCCGATGTGGAAGGGCAGATGGACATCGCCGCGCTGTTTCGCGCCACCGCCAAAGGCGAAACCGGGCACGCCATGGGGCATTTGGAATTTTTAGAGCAGGCCGGTGACCCCACCACGGGGTTGCCGATGGGCACCACGCGGCAGAATTTGGCGGCTGCGGTGGCGGGCGAAATGCATGAGTACACCGACATGTACCCAGGCATGGCCAAGACCGCCCGCGATGAAGGGTTTCATGAGATTGCAGATTGGTTTGAAATTCTGGCCAAGGCCGAGCGTTCGCATGCCAACCGCTACCAAAAAGCCTTGAACGATTGGGTGGACTGACACAGCCATGCAGATCACGGGACTCATCACGCCGGACAGCCTCATGTCCTTGGAGGCCTATGCCAAGTGGCGCAAAGACCATCAGCACGAGATGCGCGCGCACCGGCAGTTGCGCAGCGTGGCGCTGGGCGAGCATGTCTATGTGCAGTTTGAGAGCGAGACCACCATCCGCTACCAAATTCAAGAAATGCTACGCATTGAAAAAGTGTTTGAAGAAGAGGGCATTGCGCAAGAAATTACAGCCTACCTGCCCTTGGTGCCAACTGGCAGCCACTGGAAGGGCACCTTGATGCTGGCCTACCCGGATGTCCATGAACGGGAGCGCGCGTTGGCCCGCTTGATCGGTGTGGAAGATTGTTTGTTTGTAGAGATCGAGCACCATCCACGCGTCTATGCCATGGCCGATGAAGACTTGGATCGCGAGAACGATTGCAAAACCTCAGCGGTGCACTTTGTGCGCTTTGAACTCACACCCGCCATGCGGGCTGCCGTGAAGGCTGGCGTTGCGGTGACGCTGGGGTGCGACCACGCCTATTACTCAGCACAGGCCCTGATCAAGCCCGACACACAGGCCTCCTTGGCCAGTGACTTGCACTGAGCGCGTCGCAAGACCCCATGCCCCGCCCTGTGGCGAGCCGCCCTCCATAATTCAGGCCTGTGTGTAAGCCTGTTGTTGACGCCCTTTACTGTTGAGCGACCTATGCTGTTTTTGTTGTCCCCTGCCAAAGCCCTCGACTACGACACCCCTGCGGGGGATCTGCCGCACACGCAACCCTTGTTTGTGAAGCAGTCGGTGGCGCTGATCGATATTTTGAAAGACAAGTCGCCCCAAGACATTGCCAGTTTGATGGACTTGAGCGACGCCTTGTCGGCACTCAACGTGGCGCGCTACCAAGCCTGGTCGCCCAAGTTCACGGCCAAGAACTCCAAACAAGCGGTGTTGGCTTTCAATGGCGATGTGTACGAAGGCTTGGACGCCAAAACCCTGAGCCCCAAAGACTTGGCTTGGGCCCAAGACCATGTGGCGATTCTGAGTGGCTTGTATGGCGTGTTGCGCCCGCTCGACTGGATGCAGCCCTACCGCTTGGAAATGGGCACGTCCTTGTCCAATGACCAAGGCCACAACCTGTACAAGTTTTGGGGCACACAGATTGCCGATTACCTCAACAGCCGCTTGGGTGATGCCCGCGAGCCCATCGTGGTGAACCTGGCCTCGCAAGAGTATTTCAAG
>CAIMWY010000330.1 GCA_903845315.1 uncultured Burkholderiales bacterium | reverse complement strand
TTAAGTTAACAGAGTTTTGACCGTGTCCAAAAATACCCCCGCCCCCATCACCGGCCGCCGCATTCAAACCCGCCGTTCGGGCGTGCATGGCAAAGGGGTGTTTGCTCTGAGTGACATCGCCGAAGGCGAAACCATCATTGAGTACGTGGGCGAGATCATCACCTGGAAAGAGGCGCTGCGTCGCCACCCGCACGACCCCCAAGACCCCAACCACACCTTTTACTTTCACCTTGACGACAAGCATGTCATTGACGCCTTGTACGGCGGCAACTCTTCGCGTTGGATCAACCATTCGTGCAAAGCCAATTGCGAGCCTGACGAGGTGAACGGTCGCGTGTTCATCAAAGCCTTGCGCAACATCGCCGCCGGTGAAGAGTTGAATTACGACTACGGCTTGGTGATTGATGCACCCCTGACGGATAAGCTCAAGGCCGAATACCCCTGCTGGTGTGGTGCCAAGAAATGCCGAGGCACCTTGTTGGCGTCAAGCCAACCCAACAAGCGGGAGCGCCGCGCCCAGAAAAAAGCCAAGCAGGCGGGCAAAAAGCACTGACCCATGATCTGGCCCGCTGAAGACCTCTGGCAAGCCTTGGTGGCTTGGCAACCTGGCTTGACGGTGGAAGTGCTGACCCAGATCGATTCCACCAACACCGAGTTGATGCGCCGTGTGCGGGCTGGCCACAGCGAGCCCGTGCTGTTGGTGGCTGAGGCACAAACAGCAGGGCGTGGCCGCTTAGGGCGACCATGGCATGGCGAGGCCGGGGACGCGCTCACCTTTTCTTTGGGATTAGCGCTGAGGCCGCGTGACTGGTCGGGTTTGTCGCTGGCGGTGGGTGTGTCGCTTATGCAGAGCCTAGACCCCGACGGTGCGTTGGGTGTGCGCTTGAAGTGGCCCAACGACTTGTGGGTGGCCCAGCCCGGCACACCGAGCGGTTGGGGCAAGCTAGCGGGTGTTTTGATCGAAACCGCTTTGACGGCGCAAGCCGGCTCAGATCAGCCACGTTTCTGCGTGGTGGGGGTGGGCATCAACATCGCGCCCCCTCAACAGCCAGGGCTGTCTACCGAGCCGCTGGGCTTGCAACAGTTGTGGCCCGAGGCCACCGGGCCCAACACCCTGGCGCGGGTGGCGCTGCCTTTGTTGAAAAACCTGTTGGCATTTGAGCGTGATGGCTTTGCCCCCTTGCAGCCGCTGTTCAATGCCCACGATGCACTGCGCGACAGCGCGGTGACTTTGAGTGATGGTCGAGCAGGCACCGCACGTGGGGTCGACCTGGATGGCGCTTTGTGCGTCGATACTGCGCATGGTCGCGAGCGCATCACCAGCGCTGAAGTGAGCGTGCGCCCGCAATGAGTCTTCTTAAAAACATAAGCAAAGGTACTTCTATGAACGCCTCTTCTTTTTGGCGCAAAGCGGCTGTTGTGTTGATCTTGGCCAACGCGTTGTTTGCCTTGTGGACGGGTGGGTACTTGGGCTTTATGCGACTCGACCCCAACCCGCTGCGCGAACCGCAACGCTTGGATGAGCAAGTCGCGCCCGAAGCGGTGCAGATCAAGACGCCGGGCGCTGCATTGCCAGCAGAGGCAACGCCAGCAGCAGTCTCTGCCGCTTCTGACTGATCAGGCCGTCACGGTGTCTGTCCTTGTTTGCACCACTAGCGGTTGGCGAATCAGGTAGTCAAACGCGCTCAGGGCAGCTTTGGCGCCTTCGCCTGCGGCAATCACAATTTGCTTGTAAGGCACGGTGGTCACGTCGCCTGCAGCAAACACGCCGGGTAGGTTGGTGTGGCATTTGGCGTCCACCACGATCTCACCGAATTTGCTCAACTCAATCGTGCCTTTTAAGAACTCGGTGTTGGGAATCAAGCCAATTTGCACGAACACACCGGCGAGTTCGATGTGGTGCTCGGCTTGGCTGGCACGGTCTTTGTACGTCAAGCCGGTTACTTTTTGGCCGTCACCGGTGATCTCGGTGGTTTGTGCATTCACGTGGATGCTCACATTGGGAAGGCTCTTGAGTTTGCTGACCAACACGGCATCGGCTTTCAGGGCATCGGCGAACTCCACCAAGCTCACATGCTCCACCAAGCCGGCCAAATCAATGGCCGCTTCCACGCCGGAGTTGCCGCCGCCAATCACCGCCACGCGCTTGCCCTTGAACAAGGGGCCGTCGCAGTGCGGGCAATAGGCCACGCCTTTGTTTTTGTACTGTTCTTCGCCGGGCACGTTGACATTGCGCCAGCGTGCGCCGGTGGACAAGATCACGCTGCGTGCAGACAACACGCCGCCATTGGCCATGTGGATTTGCGTCAAGCCACCGGGCGTGGTGGCGGGCACCACCTTGGCGGCACGTTGCAGGTTCATGATGTCCACCTCGTAGTGGCGCACTTGGGCTTCCATCGCGGCGGCCATTTTGGGGCCGTCGGTCTCTAACACCGAGATGTAGTTTTCAATCGCCATGGTGTCGTTGACCTGGCCGCCAAAACGCTCGGCCGCCACGCCCACGCGGATGCCTTTGCGGGCGGCATACACCGCTGCGGCTGCACCGGCGGGGCCACCGCCCACGATCAACACATCGAAGGGGGCTTTCTCGTTGAGTTTGGCGGCTTCACGGGCCTCGGAGTTGCTGTCGAGCTTGGCCACGATTTCTTCAGCGCTCATGCGGCCAGAGCCAAACACTTGGCCGTTCAAGAACACCATGGGCACGGCCATGATTTGGCGCTCTTCCACTTCCTTCTGGAAGGCGCCGCCTTCGATCACCACGGTCTTGATCTTGGGGTTGAAGATCGCCATGAGCGAGAGCGCCTGCACCACGTCGGGACAGTTGTGGCAACTCAAGGACATGTACACCTCAAAGTTGAAGTCGCCGTCCAAGCCTTGGATGCTCTCGATCAACTCAGGCTCGACTTTCGGGGGGTGACCACCGGTCCAGAGCAGGGCCAAGACCAGGGAGGTGAACTCATGGCCGAGTGGCAACCCTGCAAAACGCACCCCTTGGGTTTCGCCTGCGCGTGCCACCACGAAAGAGGGTTGGCGGGCATCGGTGCCGGAGGTGTCGAGTGTGACTTTGTCAGACAAGCCCACGATGGTGCTGAGCAATTCGCCCATGTCTTTGCCGGTGTCGCTGTCGTCCAACGAGGCGATCAGGCGAATCGGCTGGCGCAGCAGCGCGAGGTATTGCTGAAGTTGGGTTTTGAGGGCGTCGTCGAGCATAGGGGTCTCCTGGTAAAGGCTGCAAAAGTCCAAGGCCATGCGCTCATGGCGCTGGCCTGGGGTGACAAAAGTTGGGGGAATTCGCTGAGTGCAGCGCGCTTGAAGGCTTGTGGCCCAAGTGCGCTGCGCTCAACGCCCTGCGGTGGCAGGGTGTCGAGATCAAAAGAAAAATTAAATCTTGCCGACCAAGTCGATCGAAGGCGCCAGAGTCTTCGCGCCTTCTTTCCACTTCGCTGGGCACACTTGGCCTGGGTGGGCGGCGGTGTACTGAGCGGCGGTCAACTTGCGCAGTGTTTCAGACACGTCACGGGCAATTTCGTTGGAGTGGATTTCCATGGTCTTGATCACGCCATCGGGGTTGATCACGAAGGTGCCGCGCAGTGCCAAGCCTTCGGCGTCAATGTGCACGCCAAACGCGCGTGTCAGTTGGTGGGTGGGATCGCCGACCAGGGGGAACTTGGCTTTGCCCACGGCAGGCGAAGTCTCGTGCCACACCTTGTGCGAGAACTGGGTGTCGGTGGTGACGATGTAGACCTCGGCGCCAGCCTTTTGGAAGGCCGCATAGTTGTCGGCCGCATCTTCAATTTCGGTGGGGCAGTTGAAGGTGAAAGCGGCTGGCATGAAAATCATCACAGACCATTTGCCCTTGAGGCTGGCTTCGGTGACTTCGATGAACTTGCCGTTATGGAAAGCGTTGGCTTTGAAGGGTTGAACTTGGGTGTTGATCAGGGACATGTAGATTCCTTAAGTTGGTTGTCAAAAACTATCGAATGAGCAGAACTCATTGAAGTGAATGTTAGCCAAGAATGACCCAGAGGATGATTGTTTGTCTCAATGAGGCCGATTGAGAAAGCCTCTGCGTGGAGACGCCCCGCGTGTTACTTGAACCCCACCCGATCCAGCATTTGCTGCACCTTGATTTGGTTCATGCCCACGGCACTGATGGGCACCAATTCGCTTTTGAAGTTGTCACCCGTCATGGCCTGAAGCGCTGGGTTGTCAAGCTTCAAGCCTTTGACCACCGGCCATTCGTTGTTGCCGTTGGCGAAATGGTTTTGCGCCGCTGGGCTGACCAGGTATTCCAAAAACTTCACCGCCTGGGTGGTGTTCTTCGAATGCCGCGCCACGGCACCGCCGGCCACGTTGACGTGCGTGCCCCAGCTTTGCTGATTGGGAAACACCACGCCCACACGCTCCATGACTGCTTTGTCTGCGGGGTTGCTGGAACGCATCAGCCGCGCCAAGTAATAGGTGTTGGTCAGCGCCACGCCGCATTCACCGCTGGCCACGGCTTTGATTTGGTCGGTGTCGCCGCCTTGCGGTGAGCGGGCCATGTTGGCCACCAAGCCCTTGAGCCAGATTTGCGTTTGGGCAGGACCG
>CAIMWY010000329.1 GCA_903845315.1 uncultured Burkholderiales bacterium | reverse complement strand
TCTCCCCGATGCCAAGTTGGCCAAGGCATCTGATGCAACATTGGTCCCCACCGTAGATTTGAAAGTGACGGCCCCGCGAAGCGGGTAGTTGACCGAAGCCGCCAGTGTGGCCGTGGCGGTGGCTTCCGATGCGCTGTGTTCAAAATGGACGCCCAATTCGGCCAAGATGTCATTGGCGTCGGTGAGTACATCTAACAAATGGGAAATCGGCGCGCCTTGGTATCCAGCAACGTAGGACACCCCAGATTGCAGCAAGGCTTTGGTAACAGCCAAAATGCCCTCGCCGTGAAATTCCTGTCCAGAACCAAGCTTGAGTTTTTGCACCTCAGCAAAAAATGAGCGTTCGGCCATAAGCGTGATTCCAATCTAGCGTTTACTTGAAAATTTAAGCCTGCAAATGGGCCGCGAAGAACCGCTAGATCCTGCCACTGGCAAAGGTGGAATGGGGCGATGGTTTACCCCGGGTATGACTTCCAAATAACTCTGCCTACACTTCACACCCCCTCAATTTGACAACTGAACAAATCGTGAACAAAACAGAACGGATCGCACACATTGCGGACCACTCAGACATCTCTAAAGCCGCATCAACACGTGCCCTTGACTCCCTCGTTGATGCCGTTAAGAAGACGCTCAAAAAAGGGGGGCGCTGTCAGCTTGGTTGGCTTTGGCACCTTTGCAGTCCGTGCTGTTCGAAACGTTATTCCTTTGAGAAACGCATCAAGGCTTTGTACGGATATGCAGTGAGTTAATCGCCTCGCTATCCATTTCCGGATGCACACGCACACGGCATCGGTTCATGCGGGCGTTTTTGAGAGCTATTGTGAATTTAGCTAGATAGAAGGCATTGAATCCCAATCGGTCGTGTAACTCGGTGACTTACGTTCCTGACGCATCTGCCACTCTTTGTGAGCGCCTTGAGTCGAGACCTTCACCGTGCCGCGTCCAAATCGATGATTCAATCCATCCAGAGCATCCATTAACTTTGTATCTGTGGCCTGAGCCGGCTCCAGCCAGTCTGCTTGATAGTGCCAGATTGGCGTGATCTCACCCAGCATGATCCCAGCCTTCTTGTAGTCATACCCGGGCCTAAACAGGCGACCCACCAAATAGTCAGCCCACCGGTTGACGACCAGGCTTTCATTGGTCGGTTGGGGGAGCGGCAAGGTGAAAGAAGGGTTGTACTGGGGCAAGTCTTTGCGAAAACGATTGGTGTACAAAGACACGTGTATCAAGGCTGCGCGCGAACCTTGAGCGCGTAATTTTGCGCAAGCATTGGCCACGAATGTACTCATGGCATCTTTCAGCACGGCCAACTCACGCACGCTTTGCCCGAAGGATCGACTGCTCACGATTTGCTTCTTGACTGACGTGATCTCTTGAAATTCAATACAGGCTGTGCCTTGAAGCTCACGCTGCGTTTTTTCGATCACCACACCAAACTCGGTTCTCAATGTTGCAGTGTGTGCGGCACGTAAATCTTGCACCGTGTGAATGCCATATTCTGCCATTCGCGCAGAAATTTTTCGCCCTACGCCCCACACCTCGCGCGCATCAATTTGGCTCAACAACTTATCTTGTTGGGCTTGCGTTAAATCGTTGTAATTGAATACGCCCTTAGACCTTGGGTGCTTCTTGGCAATATGGTTGGCTAACTTGGCAAGCGTTTTGGTCGGACCAATCCCCACACACACTGGAATGCCCGCCCAGGCCATCACCCTTTCACGCATTGCGTAGCTGACGTCTCTGAGCTTTGGCATGCCCGTGAGATCCACAAAGCATTCATCAATCGAGTACACCTCATGCCTTGGCGAGTAGTCGCTCAAAATCGACATGACCCTGTTTGACATGTCTGCGTACAGGGCATAGTTAGAACTCAGTGCAAGAATGCCATGCTCCTTCGCCAACTCTTTGCATTCAAACCAAGGCTGCCCCATCTTGATGCCAAG
>CAIMWY010000328.1 GCA_903845315.1 uncultured Burkholderiales bacterium | reverse complement strand
TCAGCATCGAAGACGGCATGCATGAAGGCGATTGGGATGGATGGAAACTGTTGACCGAACGTCTGGGTAAAAAAGTCCAATTGGTGGGTGATGACCTGTTTGTTACCAACACCAAGATTTTGCAAGAAGGCATCGACAAGCACATTGCCAACTCTATTCTGATCAAGATCAACCAAATTGGCACGCTGACCGAAACATTCGCTGCCATCGAAATGGCCAAGCGTGCGGGCTACACAGCAGTGATCAGCCACCGTTCGGGCGAGACCGAAGACAGCACCATCGCCGACATCGCCGTGGGCTTGAACGCGGGACAAATTAAAACCGGTTCCATGAGTCGTTCAGACCGCATGGCCAAGTACAACCAGCTGCTGCGTATCGAAGAAGACTTGGGTGACATTGCCCAGTATCCAGGCCGCGCTGCGTTCTACAACTTACGCTAAACGATCGCAGACATGCTACGCCCACTACACCTGATTCTGATTGCCTTGCTGCTGGTCCTGCAAGGCCAGATTTGGTTTGGACGTGGCAGCCTACCTGATGTCATGCGTTTGCGCCAGCAGTTAGCTGATCAAAAACAAAACAACGCAGCCGCCCAATTGGCAAATGACCGATTGAGCGCAGAATTGCATGACCTCAAAGACGGCTTGGAAATGGTTGAAGAACGGGCACGCACAGAAATCGGCATGGTCAAGCCGAATGAAATTTTCGTACAAATCGCCAAGTGAATAGGTCTTACAAGGCATGAAGATCGCCTTGCTCGGTGCCCCACGCACGGGGAAAACCGAACTTTTGCACGGGTTGACACAGCACCTGCAGCCACCGCATGTCGAACTGATTGACGCACCTGATATTTCTGAACTTCGCCACGCAGGCGCATTCGACATCATCTTGTTGTGTGGCTTGGATTTGCCAGACCCCGCGGCAACACAACACGACAGCACGGAGGCTGAGCGCGAGATCATTGACCAACGCCTCCGCTACCAACTCGATAACGCACAGATGCCTTATCAAGTAGTCTATGGTGTAGGTGCTACGCGGATAGAAAACGCTTTGTTTTGCATTGCACGCCAAGCGCCTGCATGGGCCGCCGCGCCACAGCGCCCGCAAGCCCTGAACCGTTGGTCTGGCCCCTGCGAACGCTGCGCCGATGGCGACTGCGAGCACCGGCTGTTCATGGACTTGTTCAGCCGCACCGCACGTTGATGCGCTCAGTGCAACGACGATGGACCTAGTATTTGTTGTTCAGACCCTGTGAAAATTTGCGCCGCATCTACCGGGTCATAGCGGTATTGCTGGCCACAAAAATCACAGCCCACCTCAATTTCGCCGCGCTCGGCCAAGATGCTCTCCGCTTCGGCAACGCCCAAGCTGCGAATCATCTGACTCACGCGCTCACGGTTGCATGAGCAAGCAAAACGCGGGGTTTGAGGCTCAAAACGCACCACGGGCTCTTCCCAGAAGAGGCGCCGCAGGATGGTGTCTGCGTCCAAGGTCAACAACTCCTCGCGCTTCAAACTGGCGGCCAAAATAGCGATCCGGTTGTAGTCTTCGTTGCGACCAATCTCATCTTCATCGGCAGCGGTGGATCGGGCAGACAAGTTGCCTTCGCCCATGACAGGTAAGCGCTGGATCAACAAACCTGCCGCAGTTTTGTCATCGGCCGCCAACACCAAGGTGGTGTCGAGCTGCTCACTTTGCAGCATGTAATGCTCAAGC
>CAIMWY010000327.1 GCA_903845315.1 uncultured Burkholderiales bacterium | reverse complement strand
GTCTTGCAGCTGGGTTTCGTTTTTCGCATACGAGGGCGCTGTACCGCCTGCGTTGGAAGTCGAGAAGAACAGGGGCTCAATCAGGTCAAAGTCTTTTTCCTGAGCCATGCGGTCCAACAAGACCGAGCCCACCATGCCGCGCCAACCGACTAAACCTACTAACTTGCTCATTTCAACGCCTTTTCAACTATAGAAACGGTGCCACACCTGACTGTTTGCCCGACTCGTCTGGCCGGGGGCGCACGACGAAACCGAGGCTGTTAGCCCTGAATGGTCGTGGTTTTTGGGGTGAATGCACGCATGCGAGCACCAGCTTTGACAGCTGTTGCAGGGCTCAGGGAAGTGAACAAGCAGGCGTGAAACATGGCATCAATTGTATCGGATGGTGGCTATATGCCAGCTGAGACAAGAATGGGACTGAGGGATGCAACGCTGTTTAAGCCAAGGCCTTTACCACCGCATCACCCATTTGCGAGGTGCCCACTTTGGTTGTTCCTGCGCTGTAGATGTCAGGGGTGCGCAGACCCTGGGCCAGTACCGCTTTCACGGCCGCTTCAATGCGGTCTGCGGCAGCGGCTTGGTTTAAGCTGAAGCGCAGCATCATGGCCGCGCTCAAAATGGTGGCCAAGGGGTTGGCCACGCCTTTGCCCGCGATGTCAGGCGCACTGCCGTGGCTGGGCTCGTACAGCCCTTGGTTCTTCGAGTTCAAAGAGGCCGAAGGCAACATCCCAATCGAGCCCGTCAACATGGAGGCCTCATCGCTCAAGATGTCGCCAAACATATTGCCTGTCACCACCACGTCAAAGCGTTTGGGTTCTTTCACCAGTTGCATTGCGGCGTTGTCCACGTACATATGGTCGAGTGCAATGTCGGGGTACTCTTTGCCCACTTCGCTCACCACGTCTTTCCAGAATTGGAATGTCTCAAGCACGTTGGCTTTGTCGACGCTGGTCACGCGGCCTTCGCTGCCCGATGCTTTGCGCTTGCGTGCGGCCTGGAAAGCCACATGGGCAATGCGCTCGATCTCAGGCTTGCTGTAGCGCATGGTGTCAAAGGCTTCTTCGGCACCGGGAAAGTGACCATCGGTGGCCACGCGACGGCCGCGTGGTTGGCCAAAGTAAATGTCACCGGTCAGCTCACGGATGATCAAGATGTCCAAGCCCGAAATCAGCTCAGGCTTCAAACTGGATGCGCCGACCAATTGCTCGTAGCAAATGGCAGGGCGGAAATTGGCAAACAGCCCCAAGTTTTTGCGCAAACCCAAAATGGCTTGCTCAGGCCGCAACGGGCGGTCCAGCGTGTCGTATTTCCAGTCGCCTACAGCACCAAACAAAATGGCATCGGCTTCTTTGGCCAACTTCAAGGTGCTGTCAGGCAGTGGGTGGCCGTGCGCATCAAACGCTGCACCACCCACCAAGGCGGTTTCGGTTTCAAACTTCAGGTCAAGGATGTTGAGAACTTTGACCGCTTCGGCCACGATTTCGGTGCCAATGCCGTCGCCTGGCAAAACTGCGATTTTCATGCGTCTACTTTCTGGTGCTCAAACTGTGTGGGCCAACCAAGGCTTGGTGGCCAAGCGCTGTGCTTCAAAGGCTTTGATCTTGTCGGCCTGGCGCAGGGTTAAGCCAATGTCGTCAAAGCCGTTGAGCAAGCAGTATTTGCGAAACGCCTGAACCTCAAACGGGATGGTTTCGCCTTGAGGGCGCACCACCACTTGGCGTTCCAAATCGATGGTCAGCTCAAAACCCGGGAAGGCCAGGGCTTCGTTGAACAAGGCGTCGACCGTGCTCTCAGGCAACACGATGGGCAACAAACCGTTTTTGAAACAGTTGTTGAAAAAGATGTCGGCAAAGCTTGGAGCAATCACGCAGCGAAAGCCGTATTGATCTAAAGCCCAAGGCGCATGTTCGCGTGATGAACCACAGCCAAAGTTTTTGCGTGCCAACAAAATAGAGGCACCTTGGTAGCGCGGTTGGTTCAACACGAAGTCTGGGTTGGGCTTGCGATTGGCGGGGTCTTGGCCGGGTTCACCAGGATCTAGATAACGCCATGCGTCAAACAAGTTAGGCCCAAAACCGGTCTTGTGAATCGATTTTAAAAACTGCTTGGGAATGATGGCGTCGGTGTCCACGTTTTCGCGGTCCATCGGGGCCACCAGGCCTTTGTGTAAGGTGAATTTCTGCATGTCAATTGCCTTTCAAGCAAACTTGCGCACGTCCACAAAGTGGCCGTGAATCGCTGCGGCAGCAGCCATGGCGGGGCTGACCAAATGGGTACGGCCACCTGCACCTTGGCGGCCTTCAAAGTTGCGGTTACTGGTCGAGGCGCAGCGCTCCCCGGGCTCAAGGCGGTCGGCGTTCATGGCCAAGCACATCGAACAGCCCGGTTCGCGCCACTCAAAGCCCGCAGCCTTGAAGATTTCGTGCAGACCTTCGCGCTCAGCCTGTTCTTTGACCAAGCCAGAGCCTGGCACTACCAAGGCAAGCTTGATGTTCTTGGCCACTTTTTGCCCCAGCTTTTTGACCACAGCAGCAGCTTCGCGCATGTCTTCGATGCGGCTGTTGGTGCATGAACCAATGAACACCTTGTCAACAAAAATATCGTTGATGGGCTTGCCCGGCGTGAGATTCATGTAGGTCAAGGCGCGCTCAATGGCGCCGCGCTTATTGGTGTCTTTTTCTTTTTCAGGGTCTGGCACGCGGTCTTCGATAGACAACACCATTTCAGGTGAAGTGCCCCAGGTCACCTGCGGCAAGATGTCTTCAGCCTTCAACTCCACCACGGCGTCGAACTTGGCATCGACGTCGGTGTGCAAGGTTTTCCAATATGACACGGCGTTGTCCCACTCCACGCCGCCGACAAAGAGACCGGTGGTTTTGTCGGTGCCGGGTGATAGCAAACGGCCTTTGACGTACTCAATGGTTTTTTCATCCACCGCCACCAAACCAGCGCGTGCGCCGCCCTCGATGGCCATGTTGCACAAGGTCATGCGACCTTCCATGCTCAAAGATCGAATGGCCGAACCCGCAAACTCAATGGTGTAGCCCGTGCCACCCGCGGTGCCGATCTTGCCAATGATGGCCAGCACCACGTCTTTGCCCGTGATGCCTTTGGCCAAGGCCCCTTCCACCTTGATCAGCATGTTCTTGGCCTTTTTGGCCAACAGCGTTTGTGTGGCCATCACATGTTCGACTTCTGAGGTGCCAATGCCATGGGCCAATGCGCCAAATGCGCCGTGGGTGGAGGTGTGGCTGTCGCCGCACACCACCGTCATGCCGGGCAGGGTGGCGCCGTTTTCAGGGCCAATCACATGCACGATGCCTTGGCGCTTGGACATGAACGGAAAGAAGGCTGCAGCACCGAACGCCGCAATGTTGCTGTCAAGTGTGGTGATTTGTTCTTTGCTCACGGGGTCGGTGATGCCGTCATAGCCCAACTCCCAGCCTGTGGTGGGCGTGTTGTGATCGGCCGTGGCCACGATGGAGCTGACACGCCAAACCCTGCGACCGGCCTCTCTGAGGCCTTCAAAAGCTTGGGGACTGGTTACCTCATGGACCAAATGGCGATCGATGTAGAGGATGGAGGTTCCGTCTTCTTCGGTGTGGACGACGTGTTCGTCCCAAATTTTGTCGTAAAGCGTGCGTCCCATGGGTCTTCCTATGCTGCGAGCGGCGATTTTATGCGGTGCGCAAGCGCGAGCCTCGAAAAACACGGATAATCGTGTCACTTATGTAGGCCCCCAGCGGCTTGAAGGAGTTTTATGGCTGAACAAGCTGCATTGGCAAACAACCTCGTCATTGGCGAGGGCGTGACCTTCAATGGGTCTATCGTGGCGCCAGGCAAAGTGTTGATCAGTGGCACCGTCACAGGACAACTGCAAGCAGATGACCTGCAAATTGGCAAGAACGGAAAAGTCACTGGCAAAGTTCAAGCCCGTGAAATCGATGTGCACGGTGAACTCAACGAAGACATCGTCTGCAAAGACCACATCCTGATTCACAGCACTGGCAAGGTGAGTGGTACTTTGGAATACTCCGAACTTGAAATTCAACGCGGTGGTCGCTTCCAAGGCGACATGAAGCAAAAGTAATCCTTTTGCGAGCTCTGGAACCTAAGCGTCCAGAGCGAACAAGACTGGCGCATAAAGACCAAGCGCCTGTAATTTCAGCCAAGTTAAAACGTTTGCCATTGCAAGACTTGTGCACGTGACGCAGCAGCCCTGCTATGGGCTGTTCGGCGAACCAGGGCGTGACGCTTTTGTCACACAAACGTCGCACAATTGGCTCATGAGAATCTTCCATATCAATCTCCAATACGTGGTGGAGACGGCCGACTTACCTGTCGCGATGCCCGACCAAGGCTTTGTGTGGATGGCTTTTGCGCGTCGCGAGTTTGAGGTCTTGCAGCAACCGATACAGATGACTCTGGAGCGAATGTGCGGCGCACAAATTGTCGACTTGCATGTGGCCGATGTACTCAACAACCAATTGCCTTCGCATTACGACTACACCTCGGATTACCACCTGATGGTGTTTCGCCGCCTGGCAGCTGGACAAACCGAATCTGATTTGTCGCGTCCCGGTGAAATCTTACACCGCTCTCGCGACACCGGCGGCCCGCCTGTGTTGCACCGCATTGACACCAGTCCCGTTGCCTTTGTGGTGTTTGATCGTTTGGTGTTGACCGTGCATCCCACCGACTGTTCAATCCGCGAAAGCTTTGCGGCTCGTTTGCTTCACACCGCGCAATCGTCGGTCCATTTGCAAGCCAATCGCATGCCCTTGAGCCCACCAGACTTGATGCTGCGTGTGATCAGTCAAATGGTCGATGGCTACTTGAATTTACGACGCGAACTGACCAGGCAACTAGACCATTGGCAGAGCGAACTCATCAACCCTAACACCCGTTTTAACAACTGGAGTGCTTTGTTGGATGCGCGATTGTCACTGCACCATTTGGATGAAATCTGTGAAGATCAACGCGCTGCCATACAAGACTGGATTGATGCATTGGATGGTGTGAGCGAGCCCAGTCCCGAATACCTCAGGTCGTTTGAGTTGCTCAAGGTGCGTAGCCGCGATGTGCTTGAACATATTGAGCGCGTGGTTCACCATGTGAGGCGCTTAGAACAAAGTGCCGAAACAGCAGTGCAGATGCATTTCAACGCGCAAAGCAATCGCACCAACGACATCATGCGCACACTCACTGTGCTGACGGCTATCTTTTTGCCTTTGAACCTGATTACAGGGTTTTTTGGCATGAACTTCGAAAACTTCCCCGTGCTTCACGATGAGCAAGGACTTTTGTGGACCTTGGTTAGCATGGGACTGCTGGCGGTGGTGCTGGTGGTATTTTTCTGGCGCAAGCGTTATTTAGGACATACCCACTGAGCGCACGCACTCAGTATTTTTCGGGCACCACCATGTTGTTGGGTACAGGTTGACGCAGGTAGTCTGGGTTGCGCACCCGTGCCGGCATTTGCACATCGGCGTGTTCGATTTCGTGATATTTGAATTGGCTCAGCAAGTGGTCAATGCAATTCAGCCTGGCACGTTTTTTATCGACAGCCTGCACGACCCACCAAGGCGCTTCAGGAATGTGCGTGCGCTCAATCATGGTTTCTTTGGCGCGCGTGTAGTCTTCCCAGCGACGGCGGCTCTCCAGATCCATAGGGCTGAGTTTCCATTGCTTGAGTGGGTCGTGGATGCGTCCTAAAAAGCGAGCATGCTGTTCGTCATCGGTGATCGAAAACCAGTACTTAATCAGCGTGATGCCGCTGCGAGCCAACATTTTTTCAAACTCTGGCACGGTGCGGAAAAACTCTTCGTATTCGTGGTCGTTACAAAAACCCATCACGCGCTCTACACCTGCGCGGTTGTACCAACTGCGATCAAATAAAACAATTTCACCGGCTGCAGGCAAGTGCGCCACATAGCGCTGAAAGTACCACTGCGTGCGTTCCCGGTCGTTGGGTGCCGGCAGAGCAGCGACTCGACACACGCGAGGGTTGAGCCGCTGCGTGATGCGCTTGATCACGCCGCCTTTGCCCGCAGCATCACGCCCTTCAAACAAAATTACCACGCGTTGGCGTGAGGCCACCACCCAGTCTTGCAACTTCACCAACTCGCCTTGCAAGCGAAGCAGTTCACGAAAGTACAGCGACCGGTTCACCTGACCCAGTTGGTTCAAGGTGTTTGCGTTTTCGTCAGAG
>CAIMWY010000326.1 GCA_903845315.1 uncultured Burkholderiales bacterium | reverse complement strand
GCCAAAGATGAAGGCGTCAATCGCCACACCGGCGGGGTCGTCCCATGCGCTGTCCAGGGCGGGGTTGTTGGTGGCGGCCACGGTGAAGCGGGCATTGGGGTGGGCGGCTTTGGCGCCGGTTTCTTTGGCAATTTGGGGGGTCCAGTCTTTGCCTTGCCAGTCGATCAGGTGATCGGGCCATTTGCCGCTGTCTTTTTCCATGCCTTCCCACCACACATCGCCGTCGTCGGTCAGGGCGACGTTGGTGTAGATGACGTTCTTGTCCAAGCTGGCCATGCAGTTGGGGTTGGTGTGGAAGTTGGTGCCAGGGGCCACGCCAAAGTAGCCGGCTTCGGGGTTGATGGCGTAGAGCTTGCCGTCGTCGTGGGGTTTGATCCAGGCGATGTCGTCACCGATGGTGGTGACTTTCCAGCCCTCAAAACCAGCGGGTGGCACCAGCATCGAGAAGTTGGTTTTGCCGCAGGCGCTGGGGAAGGCCGCAGCCACGTGGTATTTCTTTCCTTGGGGGTTGGTCACGCCCAAGATCAGCATGTGCTCGGCCAACCAGCCTTGGTCGCGTCCCATGTTGGAGGCGATGCGCAGCGCAAAGCACTTCTTGCCCAACAGCGCATTGCCGCCGTAGCCAGAGCCATGCGACCAAATTTCGCGGGTTTCGGGGTAATGCACGATGTATTTGGTGTCGTTGCAAGGCCACTTCACGTCGGCTTGGCCGGCCGCCAGGGGCGAGCCTACGGTGTGCACGCAAGGCACAAAGGGCCCGTCGGTGCCGATCACGTCGTACACGGCTTTGCCCATGCGGGTCATGATCTTTTGGCTCACCACCACATAGGGGCTGTCTGACAACTCAATGCCCACGTGGGCAATGTGCGAACCCAAGGGGCCCATGCTGAACGGAATCACGTACATCGTGCGGCCTTGCATCGAGCCGTCAAACAAGGGCTGCAAGGTGGCGCGCATTTCGGCGGGGTCGACCCAGTTGTTGGTGGGGCCGGCATGCTCTTTTTTCTGGGAGCAGATAAAGGTGCGGTCTTCTACACGGGCCACGTCGCTGGGGTCAGAGCAGGCGAGGTAAGAGTTGGGACGCTTGGCGGTGTTGAGTTTTTTGAAGGTGCCAGCATCGACCAATTTTTGGCACAAGGCGTTGTACTCTTCTTCGCTGCCATCGCACCAATGGATCTTGGCGGGTTTGCACAAAGCGGCCATCTCGGCCACCCAAGCGATCAGCTTGGGGTTTTTCACTTAAGCGGGTGCGTTCATCAAAGCTCCTAAATCAAAAATTGTTGGAGGTCAGGGCTCTGCACTGGGTTGTCGGGCAAAGCACTGACCTCAAACAATTTCGTCCTGATGACAAAAGGTCGGTCATTCTAAGAATTGATTCCCTTACCTGGGCTTGCACAGGTGACAAAACCTGAGAAAAGAATCCAAAAGAATGCAAAAAAGCGCCTGAAAAAGCGCTTTTTTTAGGTTTACTGCCGCCGTGGCGACAGATGGGGTGCATCAAGACATGAAGACGGCGATGAATGCCAACAAGAAAATCAGGATGGCCCCACCCACTGGCAGCACGATGGGCATCAAAGGAACAATAGATTCCACAACGTCTTGCTCGCCGTCATGGGGGGTTTGGTGGTGTGACATGTGGTTTTCCTCAATCGATGAATGCCGCGAATTCTAAATCAGCCGCGAGATTCGCTGCACTCACGCTTGATTCACCACCCGCAACACTTCTTGGCCATAGGCTTCAAGTTTTTTCACACCAATGCCCGCAATGCCTTGCAAGGTTTCCAGGCTGTCGGGCCCCGCTTGGGCAATGGCGCCCAGGGTGGCGTCGTGAAAGATCACATAGGCGGGTAAGTTGTGGGCGCGCGCCACTTCGGCGCGCCAAGCTTTGAGGGCCGCATAGCGGGTTTGGCCTTGCGCATCCAACGCCACCGGCGCCGGCTTGGTCGTCCCCGTGGTGCCGCGTTTGGTTTTGCGGTCAGCAGGGGTGGACACTGAGGCGCGCAAACGCACGGTGACATCGCCTTTCAAGACGGCGCGTGAGGACTCTGTCAAATACAGCGTGCTGAAGGCTTGGGCGTCTACACCCAAGGCGCCAATGGCGATGAGTTGGCGCAGCACACCACGCAGTTGCACCTCGGTGAAATGGGCGCCAATGCCAAAGGTGCTCAAACGGTGGTGGCCGTATTGCTGTACTTTTTCCGTGGTTTTGCCGCGCAAGATGTCCATCAGATGGCCGGCACCAAAAGAGATGCCGCTTTGTTGTTGCACCCGGTAGATGGTCGACAGCAACATGCGGGCGGCTTGGGTGCCGTCCCAAATTTCAGGGGGGTTCAGGCAGTTGTCGCAGTTGCCGCAAAAATATTGACGTGCCCCCACGCTCGGCACTGGCGTGTCCTCGCTGCCCCCCGAGGGGGCTGGACTGCCTTGGGAGCGGCCCGGCGGCAGTCCGGGTGCCCCCACGCTCGGCAGGGGCGTGTCCTCGCTGCCCCCCGAGGG
>CAIMWY010000325.1 GCA_903845315.1 uncultured Burkholderiales bacterium | reverse complement strand
CGGCATACGCGATCATAGCCGGTGACTGGAGTTCAGACGTGTGCTCTTCCGATCTAGCTTGAGGGTGAAACGTTTTTGCATCGCGGGTGTCTCCTTGAGTTTGGACGGTGAAATTTTATTTTGTTCGTTAATCGCTCAAATAGCGAATACAGAACTGAACTTTAAGGAGTTTTTCAGACAGAATAAGGTCAATATCTCAATAAAGGGCGATTAGCGAACATAAATGATCGTTTATCGCACGAATCTAGGGTAAATCCTAGAGCGGTGCATCGGTTGACTCAGCCAATATGCCATCCATGAGTTTTGACATTGCAAGTTCACAGTCCACCCCACCGCTGGACAAAAAAGACTGGATTGCAGGCTTGGAGAAAGGCCTGTCCATCATCGAAACCTTCGATGATGCCAACCCACGCCTGAGTGCCAGCCAAGCTGGCCAGCGTTGCGGTTTGACACGCACAGCCGCACGGCGCTACCTGCTCACCCTCACCCACCTCGGCTATGTAGCGACCGATGGCAAGCTGTTTTGGCTCACACCTCGGGTGATGCGCTTGGGCCAGTCCTACCTTGAGTCAGCCCGCCTGCCCCGCATCGTGCAACCGTTTTTGCAGCGCCTGACGGCTGGCACGCAAGAGATCTCGTATGTGAGCGTGCTCGACGGCACTGACATTGTGTATGTGGCCCGCAACGGCACCAACCGCGCCATGAACACCGGTTTTGTATTGGGCGCGCGGGTACCTGGCCAAGTCACCGCAGCCGGTATGTTGCTGCTGGCCATGCAGGGCGAAGCTGCGGTCGATCAATGGCTGAGCAGCCAAGATCTGAAGACATTCACCTCGTACACCATCACCAACAAAGACCGCATGCGCCTGGAGATGGTGCGCATACGGGCGCAAGGCTGGGCCATTTCAGAGCAACAACTCGACATGAGTTACCGCGGCGTAGCCGTTGCGCTGCGCGACCACAAAGGCACCTTGATTGCCGCCTTGAGTGTGAGCATGCCCATGACCCAAGAAAGCGCCGACGAGGCGGCCAACCGGGTGCTGCCTTTGCTGCGAGAAACAGCCGCCGCGATGATGAACTTAATTTGAGCGTTTGAACTGCCAGGCACACAGGCAGGCTACACAGGATATTCCCACCGACACCGCATAAACGGTGGACAACCCCCAGGCGTCGCTGAGCGCGCCACCGCCCAAAGCCCCCAAGACACCCGGCACGCCATAGCCAATCGAGGCATACAAGGCTTGTCCGCGTCCACGCAAGCGCCCCGGGAAGTGGTGCGACAGCACGGCAGTTGACACCGTGTGCTGGGTGGCAAATGTGAGCGCGTGCAAGACTTGAGCCAGCAGCAAGGCCAGCAACGAGTCGGCCAGCCAACTGGTCAGGGCCATGCGCAGCACCATGGCCGCCGCACACAGAAGCAACCAGTTGGCCAAGCTGAACTTGGGCAACCAGCGACCTTGGGTGAAGAACCACCCAATCTCGGCCAACACCGACACCGCCCACAGCACGCCGATCATGGTTTTGCTGAAGCCCAGGGTGTCGAGGTAGAGGGAGAAGAACACATAGATGCCAATGTGCGACAGCACATGAAAAAACACCGTGGCAAAAAACCACTGCACCGTGGGTTGGCGCAGCACCGACCACATCGGCGCTTGACCGCTAGCGTGGCGCACCGCTTCACGCTGGTCGGGCAACCACCAGACACTGAGGTTGAGCACCACCAAGGAGCACACGGCCCACAGCGGAAAGCTCTGCATGCCATGGTGTTCAAACCAAGCACCCGCTAAAAACACGGTGACCAAAAACCCCAAGGAGCCCCACAAGCGCACCCGGCCATAGCGTTTGGCGTCGAACGCGCCACTGCTGCTGACCACATGCGCCAAGGCGGCTTCGCTCATGGGCATCATGGCGCTGGTGTGGATGAACATCAGCACCAGCACCAAGCCCAACCACCACACCCCACCTTGGTAGAGCAGGCCGAAAGAAAAAAACAAGGACGCTGCGGCGCAAAAGCGCAGCAGTTTGACGCGCTCGCCGGTGTGATCACTCAACCAGCCCCAAGCATACGGCGCCAGCACGCGGGTGGCCGCTTGCACAGCCGTCAACAAACCGATCAAGGTGATGGACAGGCCCAAGTCTTTGAGCCAGAGCGGCAAGTACGGGTTGAAAAACCCTATGTGCGCAAAGTAACTGGCCGACAAGGCCGCAAACGGGACCAGCTTGCGCCGGGTCAGCGCCTGCTGGCGCTGCGCCCTGGTACCGGGGCCCGACACGTTCAAGCCACGTGACCGGGGATCGGGGGCATGGCCACTTGCACGTCAGCGCACTGGGCGCGGTGGCGCAAGGCATGGTCCATCACCACCAAGGCCAACAAGGCTTCGGCGATCGGCGTGGCCCGAATGCCCACACAGGGGTCGTGACGGCCTTTGGTGACCACCTCGGTGGGTTGACTGTTTTGGTCGATCGATGCGCGTGGACTCAAGATCGAACTGGTGGGCTTGATGGCAATGCTCACCTCCAGGTCTTGCCCGGTGCTGATGCCGCCCAACACGCCGCCGGCGTTGTTGCTCAAAAAACCTTGGGGGCTGAGCGAGTCGCCATGGGTGGTGCCGCGCTGCGCCACGCTGGCAAAACCCGCACCAATCTCCACGCCTTTGACGGCGTTCAAGCCCATCATGGCGTAGGCAATGTCGGCGTCGAGTTTGTCGTACAGAGGTTGGCCCAAGCCCACCGGCATGCCCGTGGCCACCACGCGGATGCGGGCACCGCAGGAGTCACCGGCTTTGCGCAGGCTGTCCATGTAGTCTTCAAAGACTTGCACATTGGCACAGGCGGCGTAAAAAGGGTTGTGCGCCACATGGCTCCAACTCTCAAACGGAATCGGCAACTCGCCAATTTGCGTCATGCAGCCAAGAAAGGTGGTGCCGAATTTTTCTTTTAGCCATTTTTTTGCCACGGCACCAGCGGCCACGGTGGGCGCAGTCAGGCGGGCGGATGAGCGGCCACCCCCGCGTGGGTCACGGATGCCGAATTTTTGAAAGTAGGTGTAGTCCGCGTGACCGGGGCGGAAGGTTTGCAAAATATTGCTGTAGTCCTTGCTGCG
>CAIMWY010000324.1 GCA_903845315.1 uncultured Burkholderiales bacterium | reverse complement strand
GTGCGATGCGCTCGCAGCATTCGCGGGTGATGCGACGCAGCGAGATGGCGACGTCTGGTGTGACCAAAATTTCGCTGTTGCCTGACTCCACGTTGCGGTCGGCATAAAAGCCTTCGGTGTTTTCGCGCACCACCACCAAGTCAAAGGCTGAGGTGATGGTTTTCACGCCGGGGTAGGTGCGTGCCGGACGGATGTTGGCAAACAAGTCCAGGCTTTTGCGGAAAAACTTGGAGGGGTTGATTTCGCCTTTGGCTTCGTCTTTGAAGTCGTAGGTGGCCATGGGGCCCAGCATCAAGCCATCGGCATGCTTGACTTTGTCCAGCAGCGCAGGCGTCACCGTGGCACCGTGCTGCTGCAAGCTCGCGTGCCCTGCGATGTCGTGCATCAACTCCAAGCCAAGGTTGAAGCGCTTGGAGGCGGCTTGCAGCACATCGACGGTGACTGCCATGGTTTCGGGGCCAATGCCGTCGCCGGGTAGAACAACAATTTTCATAAACAACTTATCGGTGGGTCAAAAGCAAAGTAGGGTGCAAGGAGAGGTCAACTAGCTAAGCCAAGTCACTGCTCGAGTTTTAGGTCGGCATCTTTGATGAGCTTTTCAAACTTCGCTGCTTCGCTGCGCACATAGTCGGCAAATTCGGCCGGCGTGTTTTTAGGCACCGCCATGTTGTCGCCTTCTAGGCGTGTGCGAATGTCTGAGGATGCCAGCAAGGTGTTGACATCGCGGTTCAAACGATCAATCACATCGGCAGGTGTGCCGGCTGGCGCAAACAAACCGCCCCACAAGGTGTAGCTAAAGCCCGGCAAACCGGCTTCGGCCACGGTTTGCACATTGGGCAAAGAAGTCATGCGACGGGTGGTGGTGACCCCCAAGGCTTTGAGTTTGCCGCCTTTGATTTGGGGCAGTGCGGCTGAAGCGCTGCTGAAGAACGCTTGCAAGCGCCCGGCCATCAGGTCAGACATCAATGGGCCCACGCCTTTGTATGGCACGTGCACCATATTGAGTTTGGCACCCAGCGACAAAGCCACCGCAGACAGGTGTCCTGGCGTGCCTGCACCTACCGTGCCATAGCTGAATTCGCCTGGCTTGGCGCGTGCCATTTGGATGAACTCTGACACCGTGTTGTACGGTGCATCGGCAGGGGCGAGCATGATCAGGGGCGCGTTGCCAATCATTACCACGGGCACCAGTTCTTTCATGGGGTCGTAGCCCAGGTCTTTCATGAGCACGCGGTTGACCGTGATCTCACCCGTCTGGCCCAGGAACAAGGTGTAGCCATCGTTCTTGGCTTTGGCCGCGATACGGGTGCCCACCGTGCCCGACACGCCGGGCTTGTTGTCCACCACCACCGGGTGCTTGTACTGCGTTGAGAGCTTGTCGCTGACCAAGCGTGCAAACACATCTCCTTGTCCACCGGGCGCGTAGGCCACGATGAGGGTGACGGGTTTGTTGGGGTAGTCGGCATCGGCGTGCACCGAGAATGCCCCCGTCACAGCGAGCAATCCGGTTGCAAGAGCCCGGGTGAGAAGTTGGCGCGTGTTGGCAATGGTCATGGCATTTCCTAGGATGGTTATTCGGGTTTGATATTGCCGTCTTTGACGACGCGGCTCCATAAAGCCAATTCTTGTTTGAGCAAGGTGTCGAGCTCGGTGGTGCTGGAGCTGGCCGACTGCATGCCCAATTTGGCAAAGCGCTCGCGCACATCGGGGCGTTGCAAAATGGTTTTCAAATCGGTGTTCATTTTCTCCACCATCGCCGTCGGTGTTTTGGCCGGTAAAAAGAAAGCAATCCAGATGGTGGTCACGTAACCGGGCACACCTTGTTCGCTGATGGTGGGCAGGTCGGGCAACTCGGGGTGACGTTTGGCGCTGGCGATGCCTAAAGCTTTGACGCGACCTGCCTTGATATTGGGCACCGCCGAATTGAAGGCATCAAACATCAGTTGCAAATGCCCGGCCAACAAGTCTTGTGCCGCAGGCCCCTGACCTTTGTAGGGCACGTGAGAGAGTTGCGTTTTGGTCATATTGGCAAACATCTCGGCACCGAGGTGGTAGGTGCTGCCGATGCCTGAGGAGCCGTAAAACAATTTGCCGGGGTTGTCTTTGGCGTAGCGGATGAACTCTTGCACATTGTTGGCAGGCACAGAAGGGTGCACCACCAAGATGTTTTCAATGGTGGCGATCAAGCTCACTGGTGCAAAGTCGCGCAGGGGGTCGAACGGCAGCTTGGGTGTGAGCGCCGGGTTGGCCGCCATGATGCTGCTGGTGCCAAACAAAATGGTGTTGCCATCGGCCGGGGCACGTGCCACAAAATCTGCGCCAATGGCACCTGTGGCGCCCACGCGGTTGTCCACGATCACGGTCTTGCCCATGGCTTCTGACAACAGCGGTGCAATCACCCGTGCGGCAATGTCGGTGGGGCCACCCGTGGCAAATGGCACCACCAAACGCACGGTGTTGCTTTGCGCCCAACACTGACTGGCGCACAGCACCAGGCCTATGAGGCAGATTTTCCAAATTGGTAGACGCATCACAAACTCCTAGGGACAGAGGCAATTTAGCTGAGCAAGCGTTGGCGAATATCCAGCGGAGACATCACCTCCAAGGGCTCTGCGCCACCGTTGGGAATGCCCACTTGGGTGGCGTTGAGCAGCATCGACACCATCACGTAGGTGCCTGAGAGCACGGTGAGGTCGACCACCGCTTGTTCGCCCATGCTCTGGATGGCACGTTGCCACAAGTCGTCGGGCACGCGGTGGTTCAGGCTGAGCTGGATGCAAAAGTCATACACCAAGGCTTCGTCGTCTTGCATGCCGCTTGGGCGTTGGCACTGGCGCAGCTGTTCGATGATGGCGGGCGACAAACCGGCTTTTTGGGCAATCGGGTCGTGCGCCCACCACTCGTATTGCGCATTGGATATGCGCGCTTGAATGAGGATGGCGAATTCATTCAAGCGTTTGCTGACCGAGGTTTTGAAGCGCAAGTAGTCCAGCAAGTCAAAGCCACGGCGCGCCATCTCGGGGCTGCGAAGCAGGGCGTTGTAGGGGCCGCCGAGTGCAGCGCTGGAAACTTTGAGGATGTCGTCCGCCAGTGGTTTGACTTCGGGGGCCAGGTCTTCGTAGCGCAGTTGGGAGAAGCGTTCAGTCATGGTGTGGCTTTCAGGCGTTAGGTTGTTCAAAAAGTGTGCGTGAGGTGTTGGTGAAATGTGGCCGGCAGATGTCGCTCCAAGCGGTGCCCCGCACGGCCAGCCAAGGCGGTGAGCCCAAGGTGTCGCGGGCAACCAAGTCGTAGCAAGCATAAGAGCGCGGTGCGTGATCCAAGTTCAGCAGTCGCCGCGCCAGGATGCACCCGGGCACGGTGGCCAAGCCTGGCATGTGTTCTTGGTCATACCACTTGAAAATTTCTGTCTCCCATCCCTCG
>CAIMWY010000323.1 GCA_903845315.1 uncultured Burkholderiales bacterium | reverse complement strand
GGTCGATCTTTTTCAGAAATCATAAATTTATGATATTTGTATTTTTTAATAACTTTTGTGTAACACCGTATTTTAAAACACTTTTCTCGATGGCAACAAAACAAATACCCTGAGCGACAATGCATTCATGACGACTTGTGCCAACGAAACGAACCCCGCCATGGCCAAGCCTGTGTTGGTTCAGCTCGCGGGGGCCTTGTTTTGTGCGGCTGTGTCGTTTGGTCTGACGGTGTTTTTGGCCAGGGTGTTCGGGCCTGCGCGTTTTGGGCACTATGTGGCTGTATTGAACTTGGCTGCGGTGGCCTTGATCTTTCAAGAGTTCGGCTGGCCTGCTTGGCTTTACCGGGAAAGCGCCCAGTCCAGCGGCGCTCTGCCCCACCAAGGGATCGCTTTGGCTTGGGGCCATGTGCTGGTCGCGACAGCAGGCTTGTCTGTCTTATGCGTCCTCATGCAATCCCCACACGCCTGGGTAACTGCTGTGCTCTGCATGGGGGCGGTTGCCGCCATGAACATGGTTTCTTCACGCATGCGGGGCGCCGGTTTGTTCACCCAAGAAGCTGTGTGGCAAAGCGCGGGGCGGGTCATTTCGGCTGTGGCCATCTTGGCCTTTTTGACTTTGAGCCCTGCGCCGGACATCTCAGGCGTATTTATCGCTTGGGGCTGCGGTCTGGCATTTGTTCTGGTTTGGGGCTGGCGGCCATGGCTGGGTTGGCCGCGCTGGCCTTGGGCTGACGGTTGGCCTGCCCTGGCCCGCAACTACCAACAGCTGTGGCCGTTTGTGGTGATGGCCGCCACTGGCGCTTGGCTGGTCAAAGGCGATATGGTATTGCTCGGCTTGGATGGGGGGCCCAAGCTGCAAGCGCAAGACCTGTCCATGTACGCGGCGTGCACACGCTTGACCGAGGCGGGCTTGTTGGTCTTTGCCCCTTTTACCAACGTGTTGTTTCGTCGGCTGAACCAGCTGCATGCGGCGCAAGACCCTGCTGCCATGAACCGGTTAGGTTGGCGCAGTGCGGCCTTGGCGCTCGGCTTGGGCGCCGTGGGCGTTGGTTGCGCGTTGTGGTTTGGCGACGCGGCGATGGCCTTGTTGTTTGGCTCCTCTTTTGCCGCAGCGGGCGCCTTGCTGCCTTGGGTCGCGTGCATGTTGCCATTGACCATGGCCAACCTGGTTGTGGCGCAATGGCTCACCGCCTTGGGCCATGAACGCATTCTGTCCGCCTGGATGCTGCTGGCTGCAGGCGTGCTGAGCGTGTGTTTACCTTGGTGGGCGGCTGAGTGGTCGGTGCAAGGCGCAGCCATGGCGGTCGTGGCGGCGCAGGGCTTGCTGCTGAGTTTGTCTTGTCTCAGTATTAGACGTGCGCGTTGAGCGTGACTAGCGTGACTTTTTGGTGGTGTGCCAGCGGGCCAGGCACAGCAGCGTGGTGGTGACCATGTAGCGCGACACGCTGAACCACGAATTGAAAATCCGCGATCGCCCCACTTGCCGCGTGTTCATGCTCACCGGCACCTCCACCAAGCGAAGCCCTGCCTTGCGCAAGAGCAAGAGCACGCCAATGTCTTGGTAATCGATCAGGGTGGCTTCGTCCTGTGCCAGTATGCTGATGGCGTCTCGGTTGTAATAACGAAAGCCCGAGGTCAAGTCGCGCAGTTCAAAACCCGCAATCATGCGGAACCACCGCCAAGCCAGTTGACGCAAAGCACTGGCGCGCTGAGGGTGGGCACCAATCACCACATCGGCCTCACCGGCTG
>CAIMWY010000322.1 GCA_903845315.1 uncultured Burkholderiales bacterium | reverse complement strand
GGTACTTGGCCACCAGATCGGGACGTGTGCCATACAAGGGCTCGCGGTGTTGCGGGATGGGGTCTGGGAAGTTCCACACCACAGCGCGGGCCTTGGCGTTGCCAAACGGGTGGCAGCCATGGTTTTGCATGAACACGCGGATCATGCCGCCCGAGTTGTCGGTCTTCCAGTTCTTGCCTTCGGCCAAGGCTTTTTCGGCATCGGTGAGTTCGTCCCACCAGCCGAGTTTCTTCAGCAGCACATGGTCCAGCTCGGGGTAGCCCGTGGTGATGTCAGCACCCAGCGAGTGCGAGCCGTCTTCGGCCAGCAGGTTTTTACCTTCGCGCTCCACACCAAAGTTGGCGCGGAAGTTACCGCCGCCGTCCATGACGTGTTTGGATGTGTCGTACAGATTGGGCGAGCCGGGGTGCTTGAGCTCAGGCGTGCCCCAGCATGGCCAAGGCAGACCGAAGTAGTCGCCACCAAAGTCGTAGCCGGTTTCTTTGTCTTTGCCGCCCTTTGACTTCAAGGTCTTGACGTCAAACAAATGCATGTTGCGCATGTGCGCTTTCAAGCGCTCTGGGCTTTGACCGGTGTAGCCAATGGTCCAGACCGACTTGTTGATTTCACGCAAGATGTCTTCGACCATGGGCTCGTCCATGCCGTTGACTTTTTGCAGCTTGTAGTTCTTGACCAGCTCTTTGCCAAAGCCGAGTTTTTCGGCAAATTGGTACATGATCATGTGGTCTGAGCGGCTCTCCCACAAGGGTTCGATCACTTTTTCACGCCACTGCAGCGAGCGGTTCGAGGCCGTGGCCGAACCGCTGGTTTCAAACTGCGTGGCCGCCGGCAACAGGTAGACCGCACGGTTCGGGTTGAGATCTTCGGCCTTGCCAGGCATGGCGGCCATGGCAGCGGTGGCGGATGGGTAAGGATCGACCACCACCAACAGGTCGAGCTTGTCCATCGCGCGTTTCATGTCCAAGCCACGGGTCTGTGAGTTGGGTGCATGGCCCCAGTAGAAAACGCCACGCAGGTTGCTGTCTTGGTCGATGAGCTCGTTTTTCTCCAACACACCGTCGATCCAACGCGAGACAGTGATGCCGGGCTTGCTCATCATGGCGGGAGTGGCAAAGCGGCCTTTGAGCCACTCGAAGTCCACGCCCCAGGCTTTGGCGAAATGCTTCCACGAACCTTCGACAATGCCGTAGTAACCGGGCAATGAGTCGGGATTGGGGCCCACGTCGGTGGCGCCTTGCACGTTGTCGTGACCACGGAAGATGTTGGTGCCACCACCCGATTTACCCACATTGCCCAAAGCCAATTGCAAGATGCACGAAGCCCGCACGATGGCGTTGCCAGTGGTGTGTTGGGTTTGGCCCATGCACCACACGATGGTGCCGGGGCGGTGCTCGTGGAGCATGGTGGCGATCTTGAGCAATTGATCCGGCTTGACGCCGCAGACCTCTTCGACTTTGTCGGGCGACCACTTGGCCAGCACTTCTTCCTTGACCTTGTCCATGCCGAACACGCGGTCGTTGATGTATTTCTTATCTTCCCAGCCGTTCTTGAAAATGATGTGCAACAGGCCAAACAAGAACGCAATGTCAGAGCCCGAGCGGATGCGCACGTAGTCGTCGGCCTTGGCCGCTGTGCGGGTAAAACGGGGATCGACCACGATCATCTTGCAACCGTTTTCTTTGGCATGCAGCATGTGCAACATGCTCACCGGGTGCGCTTCGGCAGCGTTGGAGCCAATGTACATGGCGACCTTGCTGTTTTGCATGTCGTTGTACGAGTTGGTCATGGCGCCATAACCCCAGGTGTTGGCCACACCGGCCACTGTGGTGGAGTGGCAAATACGGGCCTGGTGATCGCAGTTGTTGGAGCCCCAATAGCTCACAAACTTGCGCAGCAAATAAGCTTGCTCGTTGTTGTGCTTGGAAGAACCAATCCAGTAAATTGAATCGGGGCCACTGGCTTTGCGCAACTCAAGCAGCTTGGCGCTGATTTCACTCAGGGCCGTGTCCCAACTGATGCGCTCGTACTTGCCGTTGACCAACTTCATGGGGTAGCGCAGGCGGAACTCACCGTGGCCGTGCTCGCGCAGGGCCGCGCCTTTGGCGCAATGCGCACCCAAGTTGATGGGCGAATCGAACACCGGCTCTTGGCGCACCCAGACACCGTTTTCCACCACCGCATCGACCGCACAACCCACCGAGCAGTGGGTGCAGACCGTGCGTTTGACTTCAATCTTGCCGGTGCCGTTGCCTGCGGTGGCGTTGGCTGCATCGGCTTTTTTGACCAAACTCAGCTGGGTGGCGGCCAAGCCAACCCCCACGCCCAAGCCTGAGCGGCGCAAGAAACCACGACGGTCCAAGGTGGGCAAGGCTTGCGACAAACCGCGCTGCAGGCGCTCCACCAAGCCAGAACTGCCAGACTGGGCAGCGTCAGATTTACGAGTTAGCAACATAGAGGTACTCCTGCGAATTCTGTTGAGCTTACTCAGACGCGGGTGGTCTGGTAGTAGCGCTTGACGTGTTCGCTCAAGCTGTAACCACCGCCGTTTTCAGGCGCAGGTTTCAAGGCTGCCACTTTGGTGGGAAGGTTCACACGGGGCAGCGCTGTGACTGCGGCGACTGCGGCGCCTGCTGCTGCGGCACCCACAAAAAAACCACGGCGCGATGCATGGGCTTGTTCTTTTTTCATGTTGATCTCCTCGAGCGGTCGTGGATATGCACGACATTGCATACTGTAAAGGTTCTAGACCCAAAGTAGTGCAGTAAAAACGCTTAGTCCTATCGTGTAGAAATTTCTACGATGCACGGACAAGCAAAAACAAATACTTTATTACCAGATATCTCAGGTCAGCAGATCAAAACCCTGTGTCTCCACGCTGACAAAGGCTCGTGTAAGTTGGCCCAAGGCTGCGTAAAAACGCGCACGTGGGTTGGCTTGCAAGGTATCGCATAAATCCAACACCCAGGTCTGCACATGCGCAGCAAAAAACTTGGATTGCTGCGTCAAGTTAGAGACCGCCACATCGTCACCCGCCACCAAAAAGCGCATGACCTCCATCAGGTAAGACACATGGTCTTCGGTCTCCGACATGGTGGCGCTGTCTCGCGTCAACCCCAAGACGGCCAAGTCGGTGCGCAGTTGCGCCAAGGGTTTTTCATTCAAAAAACCGCTCAGGTAATGCGAGGCATACACATACACCTCAGGCTTGCCGACACCGCCAAACAAAGCCTCGTGCTCGCGCACGATGCTGGCGTCGTCCATCTCACGGGTGATACCCACCAGCACACGCCAAGGTTCTTCTAAAAAGCCGCCGGAAGCCGGCGCTTCGGTGGCAGCCACACGCAACTGCGCCAACAGCGCGGGCGTGGGCGGCGCATAAAACAACTCGGCGATCAGGCCATAGAGTTCGGCACGCGCGGTTTCTTCGTCAAGAGCGGAAGAGAGATGGGGGGCTTGGGTCATCAGATTTTTTGCTCGTCACCCGAGGAGTAAATGTCAATCACACGGCAATCGCCGCACATCTTGAGGCGCTCTAGCGCTGCGCCTTGGAACATCGAGTGTCCAGACAGTTTGCCCATCATGGCCTCGATGCCTTTGAGCGTGCCAAAGGGTTTGCCGCAGCGCACACAGCCGTAGGGCTGGGTTTCGTTCAGCACACGCAGTTCTTTGCGGTGTGCGGTCAGCAGCAAGCGTGGCACCAACTGCAAAGCGTTTTCAGGACAGGTGGTGACGCACAAGCCGCATTGCACGCAGTTCTTCTCGAAGAAGCGCAATTGGGGGGCTTGTTGGTTGTCTTGCAAAGCATTGGCCGGGCAAGCACTGACACAACTCATGCACAAGGTGCAACTGTCTTTGTTCACGTCCACCGAGCCAAACAAGGCGCCATCGGCGGGAAGGCTCAAGGCCTCAGCCGCAGGGCTGGCTTTCAAAGCAGGCGCATGGTCCAACAAGTGGTCGACCAGCAAACTCAAACTGCTGCGCTTGTCGGCCATCAAGGCAAAGCTTGCCAAAGGCACGCGCGTTTGCAAGCGTTGTTTGCCGGTGCACAGGCGTTGCAATTCGGCGTCCAACTCCAAGGCCTGCGTGGCATGTACCAGTTGCACCACGGGCTGACCGGGCAAGGCATAGCCCAGTCCGACAAGCATGGCCTGAGCTTGGTTCATTTGGGCTTGCAGGCCATCGGCGTATTGCGGCGCTTCTTCGCGCGTGACCAACACCAAGACTTGCGCGGCGCCGTAGGCCAACGCCGACAGCCAGACATCGAGCCCCAAACTGGCGGTGTGCCACAGCGCCACAGGGATCACGTGGGCAGGCACACCTTGGGCCAGTTGCAACTGGGCGGCACGGCCGAGCTCTTGCACCAAGGCCTGCCCCGCCTCTTGGCTGTGCAGCAGCAGCACAGCATCTTTGCCACCGGCCTGTTGGTAGGTACCCAGCAGGGTTTTGAGTTTCACGCCTTGCTCAGTTGCACTGGGGTAGGCATAGCTCAAGGCGCCGGTCGGACACACCGTGGTGCAAGCGCCGCAGCCCACGCACAGGTTGGGGTTGACCTTGATCTGTTGACGCGAGGGTTCAGAGCTGATGGCCTCGGCCGAGCAAATGTCGACACACGCGTGGCAGCCCACTTGCTCGTTGCGGCTGTGCGCGCACAGCTTTTGTTTGTAGGCAAAGAAACGTGGTTTCTCAAACTCGCCCACCAACTCGCGCAGGCGCAGCAAAGTGGCGGCGTCGGCTTGACGGAAATAGCCTTGCGGCAACGCATGGCGGTTGAAAGCACTGTGCGCTCGCAAGTCGAGCACCAAGTCAAAGTCGGCCGTTTCTTGCACAGCTTCACGCTGGAAATTGATGGCGCCCACCGCACCGCAAGCTGTCACGCAGTCGCGGTGAGACTGGCACTTGCTCAGGTCAATTTGGTAATCCAGCCCAATGGCTTGTTCAGGGCAAGCCACCACGCAGGCATTGCAACGGGTGCACATGTCCAAGTCGATCGGGTTGTTGCTGGACCAAGTGAGTTGGAACGCGCCCAACCAGCCGTCCACGCGCAGCACCTGCCCGCCCAAGACGGGAAAGCGACGGCTTTGTGCCCCCCCCGCCTGGCCAGGCCCTTGGGTGAAAAGGGTGACGTTGAGCACATCCGACAGCAAGGCAGCGGCCTGCTCGGCCGCGTCCAAGTCGCCGATGATCAGCAAGCGCCCGGCGCTCTTGAAGGTGACAGTGGGCACGGGTTCGGGGTCTGGCAAATGCGCAGCAGCCAGCAGCGCGGCGATTTTGGGCGTGGCGTCTTTGGCGTCGCGGCTCCACCCGCCGGTTTCGCGGATGTTGACGAACTTGATGACCGAAGTTTTGGCTTGCGCTTGCGCAGCCAAGTCACCGAACAAGCGCTGCTCTTGGGTACACGCCACCACCACCTCGTCGGTGGTACTTTGCACGGCGTTGATAAACGCGCCTGCTTCACGACGGCACAAGGCCGTGTGCAGCTTCAGGTCTTCATGCAGGCTTTGGCCCAGCGCTTTCGGGTCGAGGGTTTGGGTCTGGTTGCAGTCGCAAATCAGCGTGGTCATGCGTGGTGGTGTCGGTGGGTGAAAGAGTTTGGCTAGGGACGGACTGTGCCATGAGTTCAGATGAACCGTCTGCGGGTTTGCCGCTGGCGGGGTTGCTGGCATTGGTTTGGGCTTCTTCGTCAAACAAGTTTAAAAACTTGGCGCCATTCATTTGACGCAGCATGGCCAGTGGAATCGGGTCGGGCTGACCGTAGTCGTCGATGTAGACATCCATGCGGTCCATCACATTGAAGTGGGGGTCGGTGAAGAGTTTTTTCAGGGCTGCGTTTTTCACGTCCGGTGTGACGCCACGGGCCATGAAGGGCGTGTAGTCAGACTCTGGGGTGAGCGACTGCACATCATCTAGGCTGGGGGCGGGGGTTGCGGGGCTGGGCTCGCTCGCGTTGGCGGGTTGCGGTACCCGCGCAGTTGAAGTGCCCACAGTTTGTTGCGTGCTTGGGGTCTGCGAGGGCGTGATTGCCCTGGGCTTGCCTGTCGTGGGATGAGCAACCGCCGCGCTGATGGGCGTTGGCTCTTGCAACGCTTTGCCTTGGCGCACCTCGGCTTTGCGGCGTGACCAGCGGCCTAAAAAACCAGCGGGTGTGTCGTCAGTGGCCATGCGGGCCTCCATCGCCTGAAGCGGGTCCGCCGCCGCGCAACTTGGCTGTGCTCACCGCTGCGGGGTTGCCAAAGCGGTCTTGCAAAGGTTTGAAACTGTCGGGTCGTCTGCGGCGTTTGACCTCGGCCACCCAGTGTTCTTCGGCAAAGGCCGCCATCCAAACCACCACATCTTCAGGGGCTGCGATTTGATCCACGTTTTCTTGCGCGTCCAGCCAACGGCCCGCATCGTGGTAGCTCAGACTCACCAGGGTGGGCACCGCCATCACCGCGTCGCTGATGGCGGGCTCTTCTTCCATCCGCCACAGCACAAACCAGCAGGGCGCAGGCGTGGTGGCGTTGAGGTAGTAGCCCTCTGCATCGTCGCGGAACAGTTCAACGTTGAAGCCAGGGTGCAACCACAGCTGCTCGTCGTCGGTGTGGCGCAAACAACGTGGCGCGCTGCCAAAGTGCTGTTCGTGGGGTGTCAGGTCGTGACCCAGCACATCGTGCAAGACCCAACGCCAAGGCTGCCATTGGCTCATGGCGCCGGGCACACGCTCGCGGCGCATGACCACGGCAACTTGCAAACTGGGGCGGGCATTCATGGGGGCGATGTTAGCGGTCCAGTCATGCCCCGCACCACCATGGTTTAGCCTATCGAAGGGTTAATACGTTTCTAAATGCAAGCGCCCTTCGCGCTTCAAGGCGGACGCCACGCTGTCCCAGCCGATGCCGGCCTCGTTGGCGATGTCGCGCAAGGCCATGACCACGCCTTCCTCCATGCTCTTCAAGCCACATACATAAAAACAGGTGGTGGGGTCTTTGAGCAGCTGCGCCAAATCGGCGCTGCGTTCGCGCATCAGGTCTTGCACATAGCGCTTGGGCTGACCGGTTGTGCGTGAAAACGCAAAGTGGATGTCGATGAAGTCTTTCGGCAACTTTTGCAAGGGCCCAAAGTAAGGCAACTCTTGTTGGGTGCGCGCGCCAAAAAACAGCATCAGCTTGCCACCTTCAAACTTGCCACTTTGACGCAAGCGACGACGCCACTCGGTCATGGCGCGCATGGGGGCGCTGCCCGTGCCAGTGCAAATCATCACGATGTTGGACTTGGGATGGTTGGGCATCAAGAAGCTGACACCAAACGGGCCAATCACCTGCACCGTGTCACCGGTTTTCAAATCGCACAGGTAGTTGGAGGCCACACCTCGCACGGCCTGTCCTTGGTGATCTTCCACCACCCGTTTGACGGTGAGCGAAAGGTTGTTGTAGCCCGGGCGTTCGCCGTTGCGTGGACTGGCAATCGAGTACTGGCGTGCATGGTGGGGCTTGCCCTGCTTGTCTAAACCAGAGGGGATGATGCCAATCGATTGGCCTTCGAGCACCGGAAACGGCATGCTGCCAAAGTCGAGCACGATGTGGTGGGTTTCGTTGGCGGTACCGGCCTCGTTGACTTGCACATTGCCCACCACCGTGGCCACCACAGGCGCTTTAGGTCCATGCAAGTTGGTGTAAGGGTGCGCTGCCGACCAAGGAGGCATGGTGGCGCCGAAAGCGCCAGAGTTGAAAGCGGCTCCCTCGCCTGCGTTGGCCGTCACAGAGGCCAACGATGCAGCACTTGAGGGTGCATCGGCGTCAGGCGCAGCTGCTCCCCCTATGGCACCGAGTTCTGCTTCGTTCAGGGCAGTAGGCAACTCGTCCCAGCTCAGTTGCGCTTCCACGCTGTAGGCCGCTGCTTTGGGCATGCTGCGCCAGTTGTCGATCGAGCCCGTCGGACACGGTGGCACACAGGCCATGCACAGGTTGCACTTGTCGGCCATGACCACATAGTTGCGGCTGTCGTGCGTGATGGCCCCCACCGGACAAATGGCTTCACAGGTGTTGCATCGAATGCAAATCTCCGGATCGATCAGATGCTGCTGAATGAGTTCGGTGGTGGCGTTCATGGGGACGATGAATAGATCAGTTGAATCGGACGTACTCAAAGTCTACCGGTTGGCGATTGATGCCCATAACAGGAGGGGCAATCCAGTTGGCAAACTTACCCGGTTCGACCACGCGACCCATCAAGCTGCCGATGTAGGCACGGTCCTCGCCGCTTGGTAGCCACTCATCCACCTTGGCATGCCACTCGGATTCGCTCACCACACGACCATCGGGCGACACCTTGGTGCCCGCCAAAGCACCGATGTTGCGGTGGAAGGCTTTGTGTGGCACGGTCAGCTTGAAGGGAATACCGGCTTTGGTGATGACGCGGTTCCAACGCTCCACACCGCCCACCGAGTCGGTGATGTAGTCGTCGCGCAATACCTCGTTCAAGGCGTTGAGCATCGGCACTTCTTTTTCTTGCAGTTGGCCGTTGACCACCTCCAACACTTTGTAGTGCTGTCCTTTGAGTACATGGTCATCCGCACGCTTACCTTCTTCGTAACGGCCTTTGAGACCCGAGCTGTAAAAGATGGCGGCGTTGGACGATTGGTCCGCGCCAAACAAATCGATGGTTACGCTGAAATGGAAGTTGATGTAGCGCTGGATGGTGGGCAGGTCAATTACGCCCGCGGCACGCAACTTGCCTACGTCGTCGGTTTTGAGCTGGTTCATCATGTCCACCGTGCGTTGGATCACGCGCGAGATACCGCTCTCACCCACAAACATGTGGTGGGCCTCTTCGGTCAGCATGAACTTGGTGGTGCGCGCCAAGGGATCGAACGAGGACTCGGCCAAAGCGCACAACTGGTACTTGCCATCGCGGTCGGTGAAGTAGGTGAACATGAAAAAGCTCAACCAATCGGGCGTCTTCTCGTTGAAGGCTTGCAAGATGCGTGGGTTATCGGCATTGCCGCTGTTGCGCTCGAGCAGCCCTTCGGCTTCTTCGCGGCCGTCTTTGCCAAAGTATTTGTGCAGCAAATAGACCATGGCCCACAGGTGACGGCCTTCTTCCACGTTGACTTGAAACAGGTTGCGCAAATCGTATTGGCTGGGGGCCGTCAAACCCAAGTGGCGTTGTTGCTCAACCGATGCGGGTTCGGTGTCGCCTTGGGTGACGATGATGCGGCGCAAATTGGCACGGTGCTCGCCAGGTATGTCTTGCCACACGGCTTCGCCTTTGTGGTCGCCAAAATGAATCTTGCGGTCTTGTTCAGCAGGGTTCAAAAAAATACCCCAGCGGTAATCGGGCATCTTGACGTGGCCAAACTGGGCCCAGCCTTGGGGGTCCACGCTGACCGCCGTGCGCAGGTAGACATCAAAGTCTTGCGAGCCGTCTGGACCCATGTCGTTCCACCAGCTCAGGTAGTTGGGCTGCCAATGTTCGAGCGCGCGTTGCAGCGTGCGGTCTTCGGACAGGTTGACGTTGTTGGGGATTTTTTCGCTGTAGTTGATGGCTGACAT
>CAIMWY010000321.1 GCA_903845315.1 uncultured Burkholderiales bacterium | reverse complement strand
TTTGACGAAAAAGGGAAGCGGTTGCTTCCCTTGTCTGTTTGGAGCGGGAAACGAGGCTCGAACTCGCGACCTCAACCTTGGCAAGGTTGCGCTCTACCAACTGAGCTATTCCCGCAGAGCCGCTATTGTAGCGCGTTTTTTTTTCTTAACAATGAGCCGCTGAAATTTTCAATGCTTCACAGCCTCACTTTTGGGCGCATCAACGGAGGCGCTGGCGGGTAAGGCAGGTGGTTCATCGGGTAGTGGCGTAGGCATCCTTTCAAGAGCAATCTCCAACACCTTATCGATCCATTTCACAGGCACGATTTCAAGACCGTTCTTGACGTTCTCAGGAATTTCTTGCAGGTCTTTGAGGTTTTCTTCTGGAATCAACACAGTCTTGATGCCACCTCGCAAAGCAGCCAAAAGTTTTTCTTTCAAGCCGCCAATAGCAGTGACCTCGCCACGCAAGGTGATCTCACCTGTCATGGCTACATCAGCTCGCACAGCAATGCCGGTCAAGGCAGAAACCAAGGCCGTTGTCATGGCTGCACCAGCGCTCGGCCCATCTTTAGGGGTGGCCCCATCTGGCACGTGAATGTGGATGTCGCGTTTTTCAAGCAAGTCATCTGTAATGCCCAATCGCCGAGCACGGCTTCGCACCACGGTACGCGCAGCTTCGACCGACTCTTTCATCACATCGCCCAGTGAGCCTGTGCGGGTGATGGTGCCCTTGCCTGTCATGACCGCTGCTTCGATGGTGAGCAAATCACCGCCCACCTCAGTCCAGGCCAAGCCCACCACTTGGCCTACTTGGTTGAGTTGTTCTGCGCGACCATAGGTGTATTTTCGGACTCCTAAAAAGTCATGAAGGTTGTCGGCATTCACCTTAACTTGTGGCTTCATTTGTTTGAGCAACAGCGCCTTGACCACTTTGCGACAAATCTTGGAGAGATCTCGCTCTAAAGATCTCACCCCTGCTTCACGCGTGTAGTAGCGCACGATGTCACGCACAGCAGACTCGTCGACCAACAACTCTTCGTCTTTGACGCCATTGTTTTTCATTTGCTTAGGCAGCAAGTAGCGCATGGCGATGTGTGTTTTTTCGTCCTCGGTGTAGCCCGACAGGCGGATCACTTCCATGCGGTCGAGCAAAGCAGGCGGGATGTTCATCGAGTTGGAGGTCGCCACAAACATGACATCGCTCAAGTCATAGTCGACCTCCACATAGTGGTCGCCAAACTTGTTGTTTTGCTCTGGGTCTAACACCTCAAGCAAGGCGCTTGATGGGTCGCCTCGAAAGTCGGTGCCTAGTTTGTCCACTTCGTCTAGCAAGAACAGTGGATTGCGCGTGCCAACTTTGGTCAAGCTCTGCAAGACTTTACCGGGCATCGCGCCGATGTAGGTGCGGCGATGTCCACGAATCTCGGCTTCGTCACGCATTCCACCCAAGGCCATGCGCACATACTTGCGGCCTGTGGCTTTGGCAATCGATTGGCCCAATGAGGTTTTGCCAACACCAGGGGGGCCAACCAAGCACAGAATTGGCGCTTTGACTTTGTCGACACGTTGCTGCACCGCGAGGTATTCAAGGATGCGGTCTTTGACTTTGTCGAGGCCGTAATGGTCCTCATTGAGAACGCCCTCGGCATTGCCTAAATCGTGTTTGATTTTGGTTTTCTTACTCCAAGGCAAACCCACCAAAACGTCAATGTAGTTGCGCACCACACTGGCCTCTGCTGACATGGGCGACATGAGTTTGAGTTTCTTCAACTCAGCATCGGCTTTTTTGCGCGCCTCAACAGGCATGCGGGCGGCCTTGATCTTCTTTTCGATCTCTTCAATGTCAGCGCCCTCTTCACCTTCGCCCAATTCTTTTTGAATGGCTTTGACTTGTTCGTTGAGGTAGAAGTCACGCTGATTTTTTTCCATCTGTCGTTTGACACGACCACGGATTTTTTTGTCAACGTTGAGGATGTCCACTTCTCGCTCGAGTTGTTCGAACAAGTTTTGTAAACGCTCACGAACCAATGCCAAGTCCAACACCAGTTGCTTGTTTTCTAATTTCAGAGGCAGGTGTGCTGCAATGGTGTCGGCCAAGCGACCTGGGTCGTCAATGCTGGCGATGGAAGTCAATATCTCCGGGGGAATTTTTTTGTTCAATTTGACGTACTGGTCAAACTGCTGCATCACGGCGCGGCGCAGGGCTTCAACTTCGCTGTCGGTCTCAATTGGCAGGACTTCCAATGGCGTGAGATTGGCCGTGAAATGCAATTCCCCGTCTTCAATGCCATTGACGCGTGCTCGCTGTTGGCCTTCAACCAACACCTTCACTGTCCCATCGGGCAGCTTGAGCATTTGCAAGATGGTGGAGACGCACCCCACCTCAAACATATCAGCGACAGAAGGCTCGTCTTTAGCTGCTGCTTTTTGGGCTACCAACATGATGCGTCGCTCAGCCGCCATGGCCGATTCAAGCGCTTTGATGCTTTTGGGTCGCCCAACAAAGAGGGGGATCACCATGTGAGGAAACACCACCACGTCACGCAAAGGCAACAAAGGCAGGTCAATGGGAGAAGCAGGTAGCGGGGGGTGTCCAGACATGGTCAACCTTCCAGTAAAAAGGGGACAGGCACTGGGCCTGTCCCCGGGATGAATCGTTTAGGCCTTTTTCGCGGCCTCTCGGTAGACCAACAACGGGGGTTTGTTTTCGTCGATGGTCGCCTCTTCAACCACCACTTTTTCGACATTGCTGGTGTTGGGTAACTCAAACATGGTGTCGATCAGTGATTGTTCAAGGATAGAACGCAAACCGCGCGCACCTGTTTTACGTGCCAAGGCCTTTTTGGCAATGGCACGGAGGGCGGTTGGACGAATTTCAAGCTCAGCGCCTTCCATGGCAAACAACTTGCCATATTGCTTGATCAAAGCATTTTTGGGCTCAGTCAAAATTTGCACTAGGGCGTCTTCGGTCAATTCGGCCAGCGTGGCGACAACAGGCATACGCCCCACCAACTCAGGGATCAAACCAAATTTGATGATGTCTTGGGGCTCGACTTCGCCAAACACTTCTGTCAGGCTTCGGCTTTCTTTGCTTTTAACGGTTGCGCCAAAGCCGATGCCTGAGGCCTCGGTGCGATTTTCAATCACCTTTTCAAGCCCCGCAAAGGCACCACCACAAATGAACAAAATATTGGTGGTGTCAATCTGCAAAAAGTCTTGGTTGGGGTGCTTGCGTCCACCCTGAGGCGGAATGCTAGCCATCGTGCCTTCAATCAATTTGAGCAACGCTTGCTGCACGCCCTCGCCCGACACGTCGCGTGTGATGGACGGGTTGTCTGACTTGCGAGAAATTTTGTCGATCTCATCGATGTAGACGATGCCACGTTGGGCACGCTCCACATCGTAGTTACAGCTTTGCAGCAACTTTTGAATGATGTTTTCAACGTCTTCACCTACATAACCAGCTTCGGTCAATGTTGTGGCGTCGGCCATGACAAAAGGCACGTCCAACATGCGCGCCATAGTTTGCGCGAGCAATGTTTTGCCAGAACCGGTGGGGCCGATCAACAAGATGTTGCTTTTTGACAGCTCCACATCTTCTTTCTTGGCGCCTTCTTTGTGCTTTAAACGCTTGTAGTGGTTGTAGACCGCCACTGCCAATGTGCGTTTGGCGGGTTCTTGTCCAATCACGTAGTTGTCGAGGTTCGCTTTGATTTCTGCCGGCGTGGGCAGGTCACCACGTGTCTCTGCAGCCACATCGCCGGCAGGCAGTTCGTCACGAATGATCTCGTTGCACAAATCAATGCATTCATCGCAGATAAAGACCGAGGGCCCTGCAATGAGTTTTTTCACCTCGTGTTGACTCTTGCCACAAAAAGAGCAGTAGAGGTTTTTTTCGCTAGAAGCGCCTTTTTTGTCAGCCATGGGGTTGTTGTGCGTATGTGCTGAAAATAGTTGAGCCGATGATACCCAAATCAAGTGCGGGGTTTGAGAGCCAGTGAACGCCGTTAAACCCCGTTTGACACGAG
>CAIMWY010000320.1 GCA_903845315.1 uncultured Burkholderiales bacterium | reverse complement strand
CGTGAGGTGTTGGTGAAATGTGGGCGGCAGATGTCGCTCCAAGCGGTACCTCGCACCGCCAGCCAAGGCGGTGAGCCCAAGGTGTCTCGGGTGAGCAAGTCGTAGCAGGCATATGAGTGCGGTGCATGGTCCAAGTTCACCAGTCGGCGTGCCAATATGCAACCGGGCACGGTGGCCAAGCCCGGCATGTGTTCTTGGTCGTACCAATTGAAAATTTCCGTCTGCCAGCCTTCATCGGTGTCGGTCTCGACCACGTAGTGCACACCGGGTGTGTTGCCAAAACTGGCGCCTTCACATCGCAAGGCCTCGCGCAAGCGGGAAACTTCGGCGTGATGTCCGGTCAGCGCATGCCAGCGCTTTTCAAAGGCAAGGCATTCGCTGCGGGTGACCTCTTTAGCTTGGCTCTGGTGCAGGTAGATGTAGTGCATGGGGTGGCCGTTTTCGGCTTTGGCCGTGGCCACACTTTGCACGACGGCCTTGTCCCAAGGTGTGTCGGTCATGGTTTCGTGCCAACGCGCTACGCTGCCCGGTGGGTAAGCACTGCTGGTTTTCAGCAGCAATGAATCACACAGCTGTGAACTCATCTCAGTGCCCGATGTGCAGGGCCACCAACACGCGAGAGACCATGTTGTAGGCCCCAATGGTGATGCACAGGTCTAACAGCGCTTGACCCTGAAAATGTTCATGGATGCGGGCAAACAAGGCATCGGGTACCTCGATGTCGCGGGTCATGGTGTCGGTGAGTTCGAGCACCAGTTGCTCCAGCTCAGTGAACGCTTTTGAGATGGCGGCTTCTTTGACCGCCTCGACTTTGTGCGCGGCCATGCCTTCTTTCAAAGCGAATGGCACATGGGCATCAAATTCGTAGGGCGCGCGGTTGAGCACCGCCACGCGCAAGATCACCAGCTCGCGCAAGTCGCCGGGCAAGCTGTTGCGCTGGCGCACAGCGCGGGTGAACTCTTCCCAGCCTTGTGCCATGTCGGGGCTGTTGAGCAGGTGTTGGTAGAGCGGTGTGAGCTTGCCGCGTTTGGCCACGATCTTGGCTTCAAGTTCAGCCAATTCGGGACGGGTACCGGGGGGGATGGGGTTAATGCGTGCAGTGTGTGACATGGTGTGAATGCAGTGAAGAGTTAATCGGCAGTGATTTTTTTGAGACGAATCACCCGGCCCCACTTGGCCATGTCGCTTTTGAGCAAGCTGCTCAGCTCGGCAGCGCTGTTGGCTGCTGGCTCGGCACCCGAGGCAATCAGCTTGTTGCGCACGCTCTCGGTGGCCAAGGTGCGACGCACAGCTTGGTTGAGGCGCTCAAGTTCTGCGGGCGACGTGTTCTTGTGGGCAAACAGCGCATACCAGTTGTCCGAGTCCACGCCGGGAACCCCAATTTCTTGGAAGGTTTTGACATCGGGAAACAGCGGGTGACGGCGTGTGGCTGCAATGGCCACAGGCTTGAGTTTGCCGTTGCGCACTTGGCCCATGAGACCCGGGATGTCGCCAAAGAAACCGTCCACATGTCCGGCCATGACATCGGTGATGGCGGGTGCCGCGCCTTTGTAGGGGATGTGGACCAAGTCGGTGTGCGTGGCGTCAGCCAACAACTCCATGGCCAAGTGCGGCACGCTGCCCGTGCCCGATGAGGCCATGGTGATGCGCTTGAGTTTGGCCGCGGCAATGAACTCTTGCGGGTTGTTCACGGGGTTGTTGGGGTGGACCACCAACATCTCCACGTTGTTTACCACCAACGACACGGGGGCCAAGTCGCGCACCGGGTCGTAGGCGAGGTTGGGGTAGAGCGAGGGGTTGATGGCCACTGCGCCCACGCTAGTGAGCCACAAGGTTTGGCCATCTGCAGGTGCTTTGAGCATGGTGTCGGCGGCTATGGCGCCGTTGGCACCGGCCTTGTTCTCGACCATCACTTGGTGCCCCAGCTCTTTGCTGAGTTGGTCGGTCAATGTGCGGGCCACAAAGTCTACGGGGCCTCCGGGTGGAAAGGCCACCAAGATGCGTGTCACTTTGGTTTGCGCAGACGCGAAGGTGGCCATGCCTGCCAACAAACTCAGGGCCAGCAACTTGTGCAGGTGGCGTGTTTTCAAAAGTGTCATGACAGTCTCCTTGTGATCAATCGCAGCGAACCGACATGCCGCCGTCGACGATGATTTCGGTACCGGTGATGAAGCGTGCCTCATCGCTGGCTAAATACAGCACCGCGTTGGCGGTGTCTTGGCCGTCGCCCATGAAGGGCAAAGGAATGCGTGATTGGCGTTGGGTCAGCAGTGCTTGCACATCACCGCCTGCACGTTGTTTGGCCAAGCGGGTTTCGACCATCGGGGTGTGCAACTGGCCGGGCACCACCGTGTTCACGCGCACGCCCTTTTTGGCGTACTGCACGGCAATGACGCGGCCCATTTGAATCACGGCAGCTTTGGTGGCAGCATAGGCCACTTGCGCCGCACCTGTCCAACGGATGCCCGAGGTGGATGACATGTTGACGATGGCGCCTGCGCCTTGCGCCTCCATCAAGGGGAGCACATGCTTGCACATCAAAAAAACGCTGGTCAGGTTGTGGCCAAGTTGTGCGTTCCACACTTCTTCGCTCATCTCCACCGGGCCGCCGGGGGCCGATCCGCCGACGTTGTTGATCAGCACATCGATGCGGCCAAATTTTTCAACCGTGGCGCGAACCGCTTTGGCAATTGACGCACTGCTGGTGACATCGCAGGTCATCGAGGCGATTTGACCTTGGTTGACGCCCATCACGGCTTGGGCCCGAGAAAGGGTTTCTTCTAGGCGATCGTGTTCCCGGTCGAGTGCCATCACACGGGCGCCTTCTTGCACCATGCGCACCGTGATGGCCCGTCCATTGCCCCAGCCCGGGCCCACCGAGCCTGCACCGGTGACCAGCACCACTTTGTTTTGCATCCGTCCTGTCATGGGGTGTCCTTGTGTGTCAGTGTTCAAAGCGGTAAAGCGCTTGTGGGTTGTCCACCAGGACGGCTTGCACCAGTGCGGGTGTGGTGGCGATGCGCTGGATGGCGTCGGTCAACACGCCGTCGTCGGGCACATGGGTGTGGTTGGGATGGGGCCAGTCACTGCCCCACACGCATTGGGCGGGGAAGCTGTCGACCAAATACTTGGCCAATGCCACACCGTGGGGGTAAGGCGGCGAGGCGAGTGGCACTTTTTCGTCGATGCGGTCAATGCCGCTGACCTTGACGTGAAACAGTGGGTTGTCCAGCAAGCGGCACAGCGCTTGAAAGTCGGCATGGTGCGCACCGAGCGTCGCGTCGACACGGGCCATGTGGTCAATCACCACCGGCACGGCAGACTGCGTCAGGCTGGGGCCCAGAGTGTGGATCAAGCTGCTTTCAAAATGCACTTGCAAGTGCATCTGACATTCGGCCAAGCGGTGGCTGAGTGCCAACAAGGCCTGGGGATCTGCGCCGCCGCCCAAGTGCTTCATGAAGTTAAAGCGCACGCCACGAAAGCCCAGCGCAGCCAAGCGTTGCAACTCGGGCAGGCCCACGTCGACGGGCACCAGGGCCACGCCAAGGTAGCGACCGCCACCGGCTTGCAAGGTTTCTTCCACGGCACGGTTGTCCATGCCGTGCACGGCCGACTGCACCACCACACAGCGCGCAAAGCCCAAGCGTTGGTGCAGTGCAAACAAAGCTTCTTTGGGTGCATCGGCCGGGACTTTTTGCAAGCCAGGCATGTAGGGAAAGCGGGCGGTCGGGCCGAACACATGCACATGTGCGTCGCAAGCGTGGGCGGGCAGTTGCCAGCCTGGCTTGGACGGGGTGCTCATATAGGTTTGAACAGGGGTAGGGGCGGTCGTCATGGTGATGACAATTTTGAGCGCAATTGTTTGCTTAAAATAAACCTTTTAAAAATATCAGCTATTTGTAAAGCTGATGTTTTGAACGAGAGCGAGAGCCATGAATTTGCAGCGCTTGGAATACTTTGTGGCCGTCGTCGATGCGGGTAGTTTGAGCCGAGCCGCAGCGATTTTGGACATGTCGCAACCCGCCTTGAGCCGACAAATTGCTTTGCTCGAAGAAGAAACTGGCCATCGCCTGTTGACCCGACATGGCCGAGGCGTTGAGCCCACCGAAACGGGCACGGCCTTGCTCGGTCATGCACGCGGTTTGTTTGAAGGGGTGGCGCGTGCCGAGGCCGACATGCGCGAGCGCCACAAAAGCCCGCGCGGTCGACTCACCATTGGCTTGCCGCCTCGCGTGGCGCACACCATGACCACCGACTTGGTGCAGAGTTTTCGCCAGCAGTTCCCCGATGCCTCCATCAGCATTGCCGAAGGTTTGAGCGTGCCTTTGCGCGAGTGGTTGATTGCCGGACGCATTGATTTAGCCGTGTTGTTTGACCCGCCCAATTCGCCCCAGTTGACGCTGGAGACCTTGGTGCGGGAAGACTTGGTGTTGATCTCGTCACAAGCGCTGCCTGCGCGCATCAAACTGGCCGATGTGGGCCAGTACGACTTGGTGCTGCCCAGCGGCCCGCACGCTTTGCGCCAGTTACTGGAAGATGCGGTGCAGCCGCGCGGTGTGGTGCTGCGCGTGGTGGCCGAGGTGGATTCGATTCAAACTGTGCTGCCCTTGGTGGCACGTGGTGTGGCCAACACTGTGCTGCCCGTGAGTGCCTTGAAGTCGTGGCCTGCGGCCACACCACCGCATGTGGCCAACATCAGCTCACCGCAAATTCGCAACCGCTTCACCGTGGCGGTGCCCAAAGCGCGACCGTCCAACCAGCTCACGCGCTATGGGCTGGAGCTGCTGCGCCGTTTGGTGCAGCAGCATTACGGGTGATGCACGCATGGGCCACAAAAAAGGCCCACCGAGGTGGGCCTTGCTGTCAATTCAACAGTGGCTCACGCCAGGATGTTGACCTGACCGCCTTGCCCACGCAGCATGCTTAACACAGAGGGAACTTGGTTGTTCTGTGCATTGGCTTGTGCGGAAACTGGGCTGGTGGAACGGTTCTTTTGCATAGACTGAGCGATTTTTTCAGCCGCTGCAAGGTCACCGTTTTTAAGAGCTTGTCCGACTTGCCCCATGGGGCTATCGCTCTTGATGTTGTTGTTCGCAGCAAAAGCAGCAAATGCCTTTTGAGCTCCGGCCAAATCGCCCGCCTTGAGCGTTGCGAACAAGTCCTTGGTGCTCTGTTGGCGCTGTTGCCAGCCACTGACAGCGGAGGCTTGTGAGGCCCAAGCGGCATTGGAGCCGCCGACACGCATACCCATATATTTCCTTTCACGGAACTTGAAAGCCAAAGTGGCCTTCTTGCATCTCAGAAGATCGGCCTAAGCTGAGCGGACTTAAGGTTTTGCTTTGTAAAGTTCAGCTGATGCGGCAAACCTTGGCCAGCTCAGCACAGCGGCTATCAACACCAGCGGCCAAGTGCTGCCAGTGCATTGGCAAACATTGACCGCTTTCAATCGATTTGTGTAGAAAAAACTGCCTCGCATTGGCGTTTGATCTGCTGACACAACCTGTACGCCGAATAAATAAACACTTTGGTATTGCTTGTGTTGGGCTTCAAGGCTTTACTTTGTAAACCCCTACTCGTGGCGTGGTTCTTGCGGATTTTTGAGCTCCGGATGAAACGTCTGAAGCCCTGATTCACTGGCTCTTGGATGTCTTGTCTATTCATCAACGCTCTATAGGAGAACACCATGGGCATGAGAGTCGGCGGCTCGAACGCTGGCTGGGCAAGTTATCAAACAAGCTCGGTCAGTGGTTGGCAACAACGCCAACAAGGAATGAAGGACTTGATGTCCGCATTGAAGAAGGGTGACTTGGCCAGTGCGCAGCAAGCATTTGCGGGCATCAAGGCCAATGCCAACACAGGCAACAGTGTGCTGAGCAAAATTGGTGACGCCTTGCAGGCCGGTGATTTGGCCGGGGCTCAACAAGCCGCGCAAGCCATGCATGGCAAACATGGGGGTCATCACCGCACAGCAGATGCTATGCAAGCGGCAAGTAGCCCCAACGCGGCAGCTTCCACAGGCGCTGGCACTGACGCCACGGCGGCATTCAACAGTTTTATCCAAAACTTAGAGGCAGCCTTGCAACAGCAGGGTCAGACCACAGCCGGCGCCAACGGGCAGGGGAGCTTTTTGCTCAACATGCCCCCACCACCTGCCGCCGTGAGCAGCGCAAGTGCTGCAGCACCCGGGGTGACGACCACTCAGGACTTTCTGAGCAGTCGAGCCTCAAGTGCACCGACGAACGCGCAACTCGAAGCCAGCTTGGAGAGTTTGATTCAGCAAATGAGCGGTACCCCAGGCTCCAGTCCAGATGCGACCTTACAAGCCTCCAGCATCGCATCGACCAACAGCAATTTGCAAAAGAGTTTTGCCAATCTGATGGGCGCACTGGGTGGACAAAGCTCGGGTGCTTCGGTGACCAACTTTTTACAAAGTATGGATAACAAGCTCAAAAGCATGGATGCTGCAGGCGGTTCAGTGAATGCCACGGCATAAAATTTTCAAGCCTCTGGCTTTGTTGGGATTGGGGCTGGTCTTGATTGCGTCGTCTGTCATGGCGGCAGATCAGCTGGCCCCTTACCCCAACAAACCCATCCATTGGGTGGTCCCGTTTCCCGCGGGCGGTAGCGCGGATTTGGTGGCTCGCATTCTGGCCAAGCCATTGGCGCAGAAGTTGGGCCAAGTCGTGCTGGTGGACAACAAACCGGGCGCCGATGGTGCGATCGCGGCCGAAGCCGTGGCCAGTGCTGCGCCCGACGGTTACACCCTGTTCATGGCCACCTATGGGGCCATGTCTGCTGTGCCCTCGCTGCATAAAACGGTGCGTTATGACCCCATCAACGATTTCACGCCCATCACCACGGTGGGCAAGTTTTCCATGTTTCTATTTGCCCACCCCAGTTTGCCTGTGCAAACCGTGGCTGAGTTGATTGCGTATGAGCATGCCCATGAGGGTCAAGTGAATTACGGCACGGGCAATGTGGCGTCCATTGTGATGTCTGCAGAAATGGATGTGCAAACCAAGTCACATACCCTGCAAGTTCCCTACAAAGGTGAAGTGCCTGCCATGACCGACTTTGTCGCGGGGCGCATTCAGCTGATGTTTGCGACGCCTGTCAATGCCTTGCCGTTTGTCAAAGAGGGCAAGCTCAAAGTCTTGGCCACGCTGTCCGACAAGCGCAGTCCCCTGCTGCCTGAAACACCCACTTGGGCAGAGTCTGGCATGCACGAGTTGTCTATCGTGCCGTGGGCCGGTATTTTTGGACCTCAGCATTTGCCTGCACACATCACGCAGACCCTGGCTGCTGCGCTCAATGACATCTTGCAGCGTCCAGACATTGCGTCTGAATTGGCCAAGCTAGGCTTTGAACCTTCAGGGTCATCGCCAGGGGCGCTGGCGGCCTATACAAAAAGCCAACTCAAGGCTTGGCATACCGCCATCCACAATGCAGGACTGAACCCAGAGTAACCATGTCATGACCCAACTTCTGCTGCTGTCAGGCAGCCAACGTCAAGCGTCTTTCAACACACGACTCTTACACCACCTCACCCCTTATCTTGAGGCGGGTGCATCAGTGGTGCTTGCTCAGTCATGCGCACAAGACTTGCCGATGT
>CAIMWY010000319.1 GCA_903845315.1 uncultured Burkholderiales bacterium | reverse complement strand
CGGGCTTCGAGCTTTGACAAATACAACCCTTACACACTCAAAGGTAATGCTGCCCCGGGCTTGGCGGGGTTGGTGTTTGAAACGTTGTTAACAGGAAATTTAGACGAGCCCACCACGGCTTATGGCCTTTTGGCCGAGGATGTGAGCGTGGCCGCAGATAAACGCTCGGTCACTTTTCGTTTGCGTGCTGAAGCTCGTTTCCATAATGGCGACGCTGTATTGGCTGACGATGTCAAACATTCCTTTGATAAGCTCACCAGCAAAGAAGCGGCGCCGCAGTTTCGCACCCTCTACTCGGAAGTTTCAGGCGTCAAAGTGATTGATGCGCGTACCGTGCGCTTTGACTTTTCACGGGTAAATCCGGAACTGCCCCTGATCGTGGGTAATTTGCCAGTATTTAGCCGGCAATGGGGTGTAAAAGACGGCGTTGTCAAACCCTTCGACAAAATCATCACCGACCTGCCCCTTGGCAGTGGACCTTACAAAGTGGGGCGGGTTGTATTTGGGCGTGACATCAGCTACGACAGAGATCTCAATTACTGGGGACGTGATGTGAATGTGCGCCGAGGCCACTTCAATTTTGACCGCGTCACCTATCGCCTTTACAAAGACAACACAGCACAACTTGAAGGTTTCAAAGCGGGTGAGTTTGATTTGATTCAATCATTCATTGCGCGTGAATGGGCACGTGCTTACAGTGGCAAACCCTTTAATAATGGGCAGTTGATCAAGCGCGAACTCCGACATGGAAACGCTGGAGACTTTCAGGGCTTTTTGTTCAACACCCGTTTGCCTAAGTTTCAAGATGTGCGTGTACGTGAAGCCATTGGCTTGGCGATGGACTTTGAGTGGATGAATCGCCAACTTTTCTACAACGCTTACCGTCGCGTGCGAGGTTATTTTGTGGCCAGCGACTTTGAAGCCACCAACTTCCCCGATGCTGATGAATTGGCATTGTTGACACCCCTGCGAAATCAACTGGCACCTGCGGTGTTTGATTCGCCAGTACCGCAGCCGCCAAGCACCGAAATTGACCCAGCCACAGGCCAGACCCTGCGCGACCATTTACGCCAAGCCAAGGCCTTGTTAGCCCAGGCTGGTTGGGTTTACCGAGACGGTGCCTTGCGCAATGCGCAGGGCGAGGCTTTCACCATCGAGTTTTTAGACAACTCAGGATCGATGGGCCGTGTGGTCACTCCCTATGCCAAAAACTTGGAGAAGCTCGGCTTTTTGGTCAACTACAAAGTGATCGATTTTGCGATTTTGCAAAAACGTTTGGATGTGTTTGATTTTGAAATCATCAGCAACCGTAACGTGGGCAGTGAATCTCCTGGAACCGAACTGATGGATCGCTTTGGCTCAAAAGCAGCCAGCACTGAAGGTTCGGGCAACTTCACGGGCGTGCGTGATTCTGCCGTGGATGCCTTGTTAGAAAAAGTAGTCTCTGCCAAAACAAGACCGCAGTTAATCATTGCCGTGCGCGCACTTGACAGGGTGCTGCGCCACGGCCATTACGCTGTGCCACATTGGTATGGCGGCGTGCATCGTGTGGCTTGGAGGCAGGGACGCTTTGAGCAACCCCCGGTGACGCCGCGTTACTACCAGCCTGAAAACTGGGCAGTGTCCACTTGGTGGGCTTCGCGCGACAATCGAGCGACCTTGGCCGCAGAAAAAAAGTGACCTCCTGATATGTTGAGTTACATCCTCAAACGCTTGTTGCTGATGGTCCCCACGATTTTTGGGGTCTTGCTAATGACTTTTGCCGTCATTCAGTTTGTGCCCGGTGGCCCGGTAGAGCAAATGGTGTCGCAACTGCAAGGCCGAGATGGCGGTGGAGAGGGCGCGGCAGTTGCAGGCGCTGGCTACCGTGGGCGGCAAGGTGTGGATGCCGCCCGCATTCAAGAAATCAAAGAACTCTACGGTTTTGATAAGCCTGCACCCGAGCGTTTTATGCAAATGCTTCAGCAGTTTGCCCGCTTTGATTTGGGTAAGAGTTTTTTTTACCCCAAAGATGTGGGGGAGTTGGTTCGAGAAAAACTACCGGTCTCTATCAGCTTAGGTTTGTGGACCTTCTTTTTAAGTTATTTGATATCAATACCTTTGGGCATTGCCAAAGCAGTTCGTGCCGGCTCACGTTTTGACGTGCTGACGAGTTTGCTGGTGTTGACGGGTTATGCCATTCCAGGCTTTGTGCTGGGCGTGGCCTTGTTGGTGATTTTTGGTGGACAGTTGCAATGGTTCCCACTTCGGGGATTGACTTCTGCCAACTGGGATCAAATGCATTGGGGGGCTCGCATCGTTGACTACCTGTGGCACATTGTGTTGCCCGTGACGTCCAGTGTGTTGGGTGCATTTGCCGTGACCACCATGCTCACCAAGAACGCCTTTCTGGAAGAAATTCGTAAACAATATGTTCTAACTGCGCGAGCCAAAGGCCTGTCACAGCGGCGCGTGCTGTGGGTGCATGTCTTGCGTAATGCTTTGATTCCGCTGGTTACAGGTTTTCCTTCTGCTTTCATCGGTGCTTTTTTTACAGGTTCGTTGCTGATCGAGACGCTGTTTTCTCTTGATGGATTGGGTTTGTTGAGCTACGAGAGCGTGATGCGCCGAGACTATCCGGTGGTGCTTGGCACTTTGTATTTGTTCACGCTGATTGGTTTGGTTACCAAACTCATCAGCGACCTGTGTTATGTATGGGTGGATCCACGTGTCAAATTTGACTGACAAACCGCAATCTCCCAGTCGCCGAGCTTGGGAACGCTTTCACCGCAACCGTCTTGGCTTTGGCAGCTTGTTGCTGTTTTTGTTCATCTTCGTGCTGAGCTTGTTTGCAGAGTTGCTGTCCAATGACAAGCCCTTGATTGCGCGTTACCAAGGCCATTGGTATGCACCAATCGTGCAAACCTTGCCCGAGACCACCTTTGGCGGCGACTTTTCAACCCCCACAGATTTTTTAGATCCATTCATCCAAAGGCAATTCGCGCAAACCGGTAATTGGGCGCTGTATCCCATCAATCCTTACCACCACAGCACCCTCAATTACTTTGCCAAAGAGCCCAACCCTGCGCCACCATCGCGAGACAACTGGTTAGGCACTGACGACAGAGGGCGTGATTTAGCGGCCCGACTTTTGTATGGCTTTCGCATCTCGGTCCTCTTTGCTTTGGCGCTGACTTTGTTTGGCACAGTGCTGGGGTTGTTGACGGGTGCGCTGCAGGGTTTTTTTGGTGGCATCACCGACTTGACCATGCAGCGTTTCATTGAAATATGGGGTGCCATGCCTGAGCTGTATTTGCTCATCATCTTCTCTGCGGTGTTCGATCCGAGCATCACTTTGCTCTTGGTGTTGTTGGGGCTGTTTGGTTGGATGGGCTTGTCGGACTATGTACGGGCCGAGTTCTTGCGTAACAAACAACTTGATTACGTTCGATCTGCCCGCGCCTTAGGCTTGTCCAACAGTCAAATTATTTGGCGGCATGTGCTGCCCAACAGCTTGACGCCGGTGGTCACTTTTTTACCCTTTCGAATGAGTGGCGCGATTTTGGCCTTGACCTCTCTTGACTTTTTAGGGCTTGGCGTACCGCCTGGAACGCCAAGTTTGGGCGAGTTGTTGGCACAAGGAAAAAACAACATCGATGCATGGTGGATCTCTTTGTTCACATTCGCCGTGTTGGTGGTGACCTTGATGTCACTGACATTCATGGGTGACGCTTTGCGCGATGCGCTCGACCCTCGTAAGGCCGCCGAATGAGACTGCCATTGCTTCAAGTGCGTGACTTTCGAATTGCCTTTGGTGCGACCGAGGTCGTGCACGGCATCACATTCAGTCTGGAGCATGGTGAAAAGCTGGCCTTGGTCGGCGAATCGGGCTCGGGCAAAAGCGTTACCGCCCTCGGGTTTGTCAAACTCCTTGAAGGTGCAACGATGTCAGGCCGTTGCCTGTGGACGCCACAAGATGAGGTCAGCTTGGCGGCGGTGTCTAGTGATGAAATTCAAACCCGTGACTTGATCAAACTCAAAGAGCGTGATTTGCAAGCCATTCGTGGTCAAGAGATTGCCTTTGTTTTTCAGGAGCCCATGACGGCTTTGAATCCCTTGTTCACCGTTGGAGACCAGATTGCCGAGGTGTTGAAAATTAAGCGCGGCATGACGCGGGATGAGGCTTGGTTTGAGGTCATTCGACTGCTCTCAGACACCGGTATTGAAGAGCCCTCGCGACGTGCAAAAGCTTATCCACACCAACTCTCAGGGGGACAGCGCCAACGCGTCATGATTGCCATGGCCTTGGCGTGCCGCCCGCGCCTGCTCGTTGCTGATGAGCCCACCACGGCATTGGATGTGTCCTTGCGCGGTCAAATTCTGGATTTGCTCGACAGCTTGCAACAACGCTATGGCATGGCGGTCTTGTTGATCACCCACGATCTGCAAGCCGTACGTCGCTTCGCAGACCGTGTCTTGGTCATGGAAAAAGGTGTGCTGGTTGAGTCCGGCCCGGTGGATCAGGTACTCAACCAACCACAGCATGCCTATACCCAACACTTGATTCACAGCCGTGTACCTCGCGACCTGCTGCCGGCACAAGTCCAGGCTCCGGTACGCATGCAAGGTACGGGCTTACGCGTGACCTATCCCGTGGCACGAAGTGGCTGGCGTGGCTGGTTAGGGCGTGGCGCCTTTGTGGCCGTGCAAGGCCTCGACTTTGAATTGCGCGCCGGTCAAACCTTGGGCGTGATGGGGGAGTCAGGATCGGGCAAGTCCAGTTTGGCCTTGGCTGCTTTGGGTTTGTTGCCAAGCTCTGGGAAGTTGACCATAGAAGGCCTCTCTTGGTCGCATCGGGCCAGCCAAGATTTGCCATTGCGACGCAAAGTGCAGGTGGTGTTTCAAGACCCGTTTTCTTCGCTCTCGCCTCGCATGAACGTGCAAGAGTTGGTCTGCGAGGGCTTGCGCCTGCATGCACCAGATTTGGATGATTTGGGGTATTTGCGCCGTCTGTTGATCACTTTGGCGGCAGTTGGCTTGACTGAATCTGAGTTTCCCGGCTTGTTGCAGCGTTATCCCCACGAGTTTTCGGGTGGGCAACGCCAGCGTTTGGCGATTGCACGCGCGTTGGTGGTAGACCCCCAGGTGCTGGTGCTGGACGAGCCGACCAGCGCATTGGATGCGGCCATTCAAAAACAGGTGCTCGAATTGTTGCAACGCTTGCAACGAGAAAGGGGTTTGAGCTACCTGCTTATCACCCATGACGTGTCCGTTGTACGAGCCATGGCGCACCAGGTTTTGGTCATGCAAGCAGGTCAGGTCGTTGAGTCGGGCCCGGTCGACGCCGTGCTAAACCAACCCCAGCATGCCTACACACGCTTGTTGGTGGCTGCCGCCCGCTAGTTATCTGAGTTTTTCACACAATCTCTTTGCAAATCAAGCATTTAGGCGCTAGAATGTGCGCTTCACGACCAAACGGGCGGGTAATTACCGCCCGTTTTTTTTGGTCGATTGTTTTTTGATCCGTTGAAGTAAGGGTTTTCGTCGACGTGGCTTTGCAGCAAATAGCAGAACAAACCGTGACAGGTTTAGGGTACGACCTGGTGGAGATTGAACGCTCCGCCGGGGGGCTGTTGCGCATCACGATTGACTTGCCTTGGACGCCTGAAGCACCGGTGCAATTTGTCAATGTTGAAGATTGCGAGCGCGTGACCCGTCAGTTGCAGTTTGCCCTAGAAGTAGATGGTGTGGAGTACCAGCGCTTGGAAGTGTCGTCCCCCGGTATTGACCGGCCATTGCGACATCAGGCTGACTTTGAGCGTTTTGTCGGTGAAGAAGTCGATCTCACCCTCAAGGCGCCCATGGGTAGTGCCGCTGCGGGTCAGGTGGCGGCTAACCGCAAAAAGTTCCGAGGCATCTTGGAGCGTACGGATGACGGGCAAGGTTGGCAAATCACCTGGCGTGATGCACTCAAGGCCAAGCCCGGTCAAAAGATCAGTCAAAAAAGAGCCGAAACCCCGCTTCATGCGTTGGGTTTCACGCTGGATGAGTTGCGCGAAGCGCGTCTGGCCCCGATTGTGGATTTCAAGGGCAAAAAGCCCCGTTGAACTTTTGTTTTGAGAAGGAGTAGTCGTCATGAACCGCGAAATGTTGATGTTGGTTGAAGCCATCTCGCGCGAGAAAAACGTCGAGCGCGATGTGGTGTTTGGAGCTGTTGAATCTGCATTGGCGCAAGCCACCAAAAAGCTCTATGAAGGGGACGTGGACATTCGAGTGGCCATGGACCGCGACAGCGGCGACTACGAAACCTTCCGTCGCTGGTTGGTCGTGCCTGACGAAGCGGGTTTGCAAAATCCTGAGGCCGAAGAGATGCTGATGGATGCCCGAGAACGCGTGCCTGATGCGGAAGAGGGCGAGTACATCGAAGAGGGCATTGAATCTTTGCCAATCGGTCGCATTGGTGCCATGGCGGCCAAGCAAGTCATCTTGCAAAAAATCCGTGACGCCGAGCGCGAGATGCTGCTCAACGACTTCATGTCCCGTGGTGACAAAATTTTTGTCGGCGCCGTCAAGCGCATGGACAAGGGCGACATCATTGTCGAATCAGGTCGCGTCGAAGGCCGCCTCCGCCGCAGCGAGATGATCCCCAAAGAAAACCTGCGCAATGGCGACCGTGTGCGCGCCATGATCATGGATGTGGACCTGACCTTGCGCGGGGCGCCCATCATCTTGTCGCGTTCAGCGCCTGAATTCATGATTGAGCTGTTCCGCCATGAAGTGCCAGAAATTGAGCAAGGCTTGCTTGAAATCAAATCTTGCGCCCGTGACCCTGGTTCGCGCGCCAAGATCGCGGTGGTCTCGCATGACAAACGTGTGGATCCCATTGGCACCTGCGTTGGCGTGCGCGGTACCCGTGTCAATGCCGTGACCACTGAGCTCGCCGGCGAGCGCGTGGACATTGTGCTGTGGAGCGAAGACCCAGCCCAGTTTGTGATTGGCGCCTTGGCACCTGCCAACGTCAGCTCCATCGTTGTGGACGAAGAAAAACACGCCATGGACGTGGTGGTGGACGAAGAAAACCTGGCCATTGCGATTGGCCGTGGCGGACAAAACGTGCGCCTAGCCTCTGACCTGACGGGTTGGAAGATCAACATCATGGACGCGGCTGAGTCGGCACAAAAGCAAGCCGATGAAACACACGGCATGCGTGCCTTGTTCATGGCCAAGTTGGATGTGGACCAAGAGGTGGCTGACATCCTGATTGAAGAGGGCTTCACCAGCTTGGAAGAGGTGGCCTATGTGCCTCTGCAAGAGATGCTCGAAATCGAGAGCTTCGATGAAGACACCGTCAATGAGTTGCGCGCACGTGCTAAAGATGCGCTTCTCACCATGGAAATTGCACGCGAAGAGAGCGTCGAAGAAGTTTCGCAAGACCTGCGCGACT
>CAIMWY010000318.1 GCA_903845315.1 uncultured Burkholderiales bacterium | reverse complement strand
TGTGTGCCAAGGTGTGCGCCACCTCGCTGGCCGTGGTCAAGCCAATGTCCGAGCGACCGAGCAAGGTGTAGGCCACCGAGGCACCCGACAGGTACAGCGCCTCAAAGCCCGCTTGCTCAGCGATCAAGGCGCTGAAGGCGTCGTACACACCGGGGGCCAGCAACACCTCGGGCTGGTTCAAACGTTGTTTCAAATTCATGGGGTCTCCCTCAAGCGTTGGGTTGTCGAGGTGGTGTGAGCAACAGCTGGTCCCGCCCGCTGTGCATCGGAATGCGCGGCAAAACCTGTCGCTCTATGTGCTGCCGTATGTGCCGCCGTGTGTGCCGCAATGAAGCCGCCCGCAATGGCACTCAGCAGCCCATTGCCCGACAAATAGCCCCACACCGCATTGCCCGACACACCACGCGCTGCGCCACCAGCAGCCAGCAGGTTGGGCAAGGCGCTGCCGTCGGGGCGCAGCACTTGGCATTGGGCATTGATGTCGAGCCCACCTTGGGTGTGGAACAAAGCCCCGGTCACACGGATGGCATGAAAGGGGGCTTCCAAACGGCGCTTGAAGTGGCGGCCTGTGACCGGTTCTTGGCCCTCGTGCACGGCGTCCAAGGTGTGGCGCAAGGTCTCTACTGGGCAACCGATGTGTTGCGCCAGCGCCGCCACATCGGCCAAGCTGTGCACCGCACCCGCCGCTTGCGCGTCGCAGAAGTCGGGGAAGTCTTGGGCAAAGGCCAGCAGGCGGTCGTCGAACACATTCCACGCGGTGCCACCCGGTTGCGCCAGCACATGCACCGCCGCTTCAGAGTAGCCTTGGGTTTCGTCATGAAAGCGTGCGCCCAAGGCGTTGATTTGCACCGCACCTTCCATCATCAAGGCCCAGGAAATCAAAGCCCCTTGCGGCACGGCCCACGAGCCGTGACCTTGGTAGCCGCCCAGGTCTGCCAGTTGCGCGCCCAGTTGTTGGCCCCAGGCGATGGCGCTGCCATCGTTGCCCGTGTGGCCGGCATACAGCGCATCGCGCATCTCGGGCAGCAAGGTACTCACCAGCTCGGCGTTACCGCCAAAGCCGTTGCAGGCCAGCAGCACGCTGTCGCAGCTGAGTTGCTCCAGTTGTCCGTCAGGGCGCACAAAGCCCAGGCCCAGCACTTGGTCGGCGTGGTTCACATACAGCGTGCTCACCTGTGCTTCGGTCAGCACCACCACGCCCGCTGCTTCGGCGGCATTGTGCAAACGCATCATCAAACCGGCGCCGGTTTTTTCAGGCACGGCATGCATGCGGTGCACGCTGTGACCGGGGTACAAAAACGTGTCGAGCACCTGCCACGGCACACCGTGGTGTTGTGCCAGCGCGTCCATGGCGGGGCCAATGGCGCGGCTGTAGGCATCCACCAGCACCGGCGAGGCACGGCCATGGGCCTTGGCTTGAATGTCTTGCGCAAAGAGCGCCGGTGAATCGCTGATGCCTTGGGCCTGCTGCGCTTGGGTGGCCGCTGCGGGCACAAAGCCCGACGACAACGCGGTCGACCCGGTGGGCAAGGCATCGCGCTCCAGCACCACGCAGTCCACACCCAGTTGGCTCAGGGTCAGGGCGGCGGTGAGGCCACAGGCCCCGCCGCCCACAATGGCCACCGCCATGTGCACCGGCGCAGAGAAACTGGCAACACGCTCAACCGTGGGGCTCATAGCGTGGCCAAGAATTGGGCGCAGGTCATCACCTCGGCCACCGACGCCATGTCGGTCAGCGCGGCTTGGTGGGCCGTGTCAGAAAAAGTGGCGCAGCCGTCGCTCAGCACCACGGTTCGGTAGTCGCGCATGTGGGCATCGCGCACCGTGCTGGCCACGCCACCGTTGGTGACGATGCCGCACACCACCACCGTGTCCACGCCCGCGCGGCGCAGCACCCAGTCGAGTTGGGTGTTGAAGAACGCCGAATACGCCACCTTGCACACCGACACATCGACCCACGGCGCAACCGCCACCACATTGGCCTGGCCCCAGCTGCCGGGCGCAAAGTCGCCGGCCCGCAAAAACGGACGGCGCTCCAACAGGTGTGGCGAGATCATGGGCTGACCCTCTGCATCTGGCCACAAGGTGAACAAGCTGGCGGCCACCAACCCCTGGTGGTGCTTGACCGCCTCGGCCACAGGGGCCAGCCGTGCAGGCAGCAGCAAGGCCTCGGGGCTGACGGTGTTGCCCCGTGCGTAGGCACCCTCGGGGGCCAGAAAGTCGTTTTGCAAATCGACCATCACCAAACCGATGCGGCGTGGCGTGGCGGGTGTGTGGCTCAAGCTCATGCAGCGGTCCTTTCCACCAACAAATTACCCAGTGCGTCCACACGGGCGCTGAAGCCGGGCTCCAGCCACACCGTGGTGTCGGCCTGTTCCAAAATGGCCGGGCCTGCCACCTGGGCGCCCACAGGCAAGTCCAGGCGCGCATAGCGCTGGGCGTCCCACCATTGGCCGGTGTGGTACACGCGCTGCACGCCCAGCGTGGCCGTGCTACCCGCGCCCTTGGGGGCCAGCACGGCCAGGTCAAACTTGGGACGCACGCCAATGCGCGCATAGCGCAGGTTCATCACACGCACCACCATGCCTGTGAGCACGCGGCCAAACGACGCAGCGTAGGCTTTTTCAAACGCGGCCTGAATGCTCTCGCGGCTGATGTCGGCCGGGTTCAAGGGCACTTGCAAGGTGTGGGTCTGGCCCATGTAGAGCATGTCCAAGGCCACCACTTCTTGCACGCGCTCAAAGCGCACACCTGCGGAGTCCAGGCGTTTTTGGCAGGCCTGGGCCAAGTCGGCCAAGCGCGATTTCAGTTGCGCCAAGTCCAAGTCGAGCAGCGCCTTGTTGAGGGTCTGCACCGCGTCGTGGCGCATGTCGGCCATCACGCAGCCCAAGGCCGAGGTGACGCCGGGGTAACGCGGCACGATGCCGGTGGTCACGCCCACCTCTCGCATCATGGCGCACACATGCAAGGCACCGCCGCCGCCAAAGGGCATGTAGGCAAACTGGCGTGGGTCGTGGCCCCGCTCGATCGACACCACGCGAATGGCACCGGCCATCTTGGCGTTGGCCACCGTCAGCACAGCCTCAGCGGCGGCCAACACATCCAGACCCAAGGGCGTGGCCACATGGGTTTGAATGGCCAGCTCGGCGGCTTTGGCGTCGAGTGCTTGCAACAAGCCACCGCCCAAGGGACGGTCGGCGGCAATGCGCCCCAACACCACATTGGCGTCGGTCACGGTCGGACGGGTGTTGCCGCGTCCGTAGCACACCGGGCCCGGGTTGCTGCCTGCCGACTCGGGGCCGACTTGCAACATGCCACTGGCGTCGACCGACGCGATCGAGCCGCCACCTGCACCGATGGTTTCAATTTGAATCATGGGCGAGCGCACCACCAACCCAAACTCGATCGAGGTTTGCGCCGCCAGCGAGGCCTCGCCATCGGCCACCAGCGACACGTCAAACGAGGTGCCGCCCATGTCGCCCGTGATCACGTTGGGAAAGCCCGAAGCACGCGCCACCGCCGCACAGGCAATCACGCCAGCGGCGGGGCCCGAGAGCGCCGTGCGCACCGGCACATCGCACGCGGTCTC
>CAIMWY010000317.1 GCA_903845315.1 uncultured Burkholderiales bacterium | reverse complement strand
GTTGGACACATCGAGTGACGCAATGATGCGCGCCATGCGCTGCAAGTTGTCGGCATAGTCGGTGATGACCAGCGAGTTGTTGCCCGGGTTGACGTTGATGGTGTTGTTGGGGCTGATGAGCGGGCGCAGCACGGGCACCAAGTTGTTGGCTTGCTCAAAGTTAAGCCGGAAGATTTGCGTCACCACTTGACCGCCCGAGACGCCGGGGCTGGCGAGGGTTTGGTCAATTTGCTGCACGCTGCCGCCTTGCAGTTTGGCGTCGGCCTCGGGCACCACCTTGAAAAGGCCGTAGTTCTCCACCACGGCGAAGCCTTGCAAACGCAGTGCTGCCAAAAACTGCGCCCACGCCTCAGCGGGGGACACCGGCAACTCGGTGCTGAGGTTGAGCGTGCCTTTGACACGCGGGTCGACCACCAAGTTTTTGTTCGACAAGGTGGCCAAAGTGCGGGCCACGCTTTCGATGTCGGCGTTGACAAAGTTCAAGGTGATGGGCTCGACCGATGCAGATTTTTTTGCCGGGCCCGCGGCGTACAAAGGCGTCAAACCACTCAGCACAGGCAGCAGCGTGGTGACCAAGGTCAAACTGAGCGCACCCTTGAAGCGCTGGCGCAAACCCAGCTTTGCGGAGGGCGCGTGACGGGCCTGAAGGTCGCGACGAAAGAGGGCAGGGTGTGCGTGTGTCATAGGTCTTACTCTTAACTCAGTTCCATGATGGACTTGGCGCCGCGGCGCTGTCCCAAGACGTTCAATAAATTGGACAGGGCGGCTTCAAATTCAGGCTCGGCCGAGGCCTCGCCTTTGAACAACAAACGTTGCGCCAACCATTGCCCTTGGCCGCGCACTTGCAGGCTGCCTTCCAAGGTGTCGAGGTGTATGGCGATTGTGTCACCGCCCCGCACTTGGACACGGTAGTTGCCCAGTGGGCGCAAGGTGGACAAGCGGGTGCTCAGCTGCATCACCTGCATCTCAGCTTGGCCGCTGAGTTGGGCTGTGCCTGAGCGCAGGGCCCATTGCAAGTCTTGGGTGCTGATGCGCAGTTGTGCTTCGGGCTGCAAGGTGTTCCAAGGCGCCCCCAAGCCGACCAACCAATGGGCGGGCCATTGGGCTTGGTGGTTGGCCACGCGCACTGAGACACCCCCCCACAAGGGCGCGATGGACATGTGCACGGGCGCTGGCGTGCAGCACTCAGATTGCAAGCGCAGCCCCAGGGACAAGCCGTGTGCGAGGCTCCACTGCGGTCCCAGTTGCCAGTGCAGCCGAGTGGGCAAGGCCACGTCGGTGTTGGCAGACGTTTTGGCGCTGGACTGGCCATCACTCAGCGCCCATTGGGCAGAGCCTTGCCAAATGGTGCCTTGCGGATTTTTTAGCAGAACCCGGCCGGCGCTGGCATGCGCCACGCCATGGGCCAGCCACTGGGCGGGGGCCTGGGTGAGCAAGCCCAACATCAGCCCCAAACAAACGCCCAACCAAGCCCAACGCGCGCTGCAACTTGTTGGCGCGGCGCGCCCGGTGTTGGCCGATACGGCTTGGCGAAGGCCAAAGCCTGGCAAGCGGTGGGGCAAGGTGACGCAGCGCATGGGTCAAGCTTTTATTGGGCTGCAACGGGCAGCTTGAGCAATAGACTGCCGTCCCATGCGGGGGTTGGGTTGGCCGCTGAGTTGGGCGCGGTTCGGGTCAGGTGCACTTCAACTGGCAGGGCCTGTGCTTGGGTGCGCGCTTGGCTCAGCCATGCAGCCAAGGTTTGCGCGCGCACGGCTTTGACTTGCACCGCCACAAACTCGCCTTGCAAGGTGAGTTGCAGGCCCGTACCCGCCGAGGTGCTGAGGCTTTGCAGCGTGCGAATGGCTTGGTCGCGCGACAAGATTTGGCGGCCCTGCAGGGCTTGGGCTTGGCGCTGTAAGGCGTGCATCTGGCTGGTTTGTTGCATCACTTCAGCGCGGCGCGTGTCGCTGTGGCGCAAGGTGTCCCATGCGGGCGTGATGGCAACACGCCAAAAAACTGCCAAGCCCAGCAACAGGCTCAGCAGCAGCGCGCTGCGTTGTTCGCGCGCTGACAGCGCGCTCCAACGGCTGAGCAATCGGACTTTGAGTGGGGGGGTCTGGGTGTGCTCGCTCATCGTGGCGCCTCGGCTTGCAACAACCAACGGTCGTTGCCTTCTTGGCGCAGTTTGCGCCCGCGCGCGCGCAGGCTGGCTTGTGCGCTGCTGAGTTGATCGACCGCTAAATCAATGCCTTGCACATGCAGCCCTTGGGCTGCGTAGTGCAGTTGGGTGGGCGTTTGGCCGGGGGGTAACACGCTGGCCAAAGCGGCCAGCATGGGCTCAAAGTCAGACGGCGTGAGGCTGCCCGAAGCCTGCTTGAGCGCATCGACTTCACGCTGCATTTGCAGCAGCGGCTCGACCACCACGGTGACTTTGGGAAAGGTGTTTTGCAGCACCGCAGGCAGTTGCGCGAGTTG
>CAIMWY010000316.1 GCA_903845315.1 uncultured Burkholderiales bacterium | reverse complement strand
GGCAAACAAACCCCGGTGTTCTTTGGCTCCGGCGTGAACAACTTTGGTGTGATGGAAGTGCTCGACGCCCTGGTCGACCTGGCGCCATCGCCGCGCCCGCGCATGAGCCACCTGGTGGTCAACAAACAAGCGGTGGACAAAACCATCCAGCCCGAAGACCCCGGTTTCTCGGGCGTGGTATTCAAGGTGCAAGCCAATATGGACGCCAACCACCGCGACCGCATTGCCTTTGTGCGCGTGGCCTCAGGCCAATACAAGCCGGGCATGAAACTCAAAGTGCAACGCACCGCCAAAGAGCTGCGTCCCACCTCGGTGGTGACGTTTCTGAGCCAACGCCGCGAAGCGGTTGACGAAGCCTTTGCGGGCGACATCATTGGTTTCACCACCCATGGTGGCGTGCAGCTGGGCGACACCATCACCGACGGCGCAGCCCTGCAATTCACCGGCCTGCCCTTCTTCGCGCCCGAACTGTTCACGACCGTGATCTTGAAAAACCCGTTGCGCACCAAACAGCTGCAAACCGGCTTGGAACAATTGGGCGAAGAAGGGGCCATTCAGGTGTTCAAGCCCGAAGTGGGTGGTGCCATGCTGCTGGGGGCCATTGGCCAACTGCAATTCGAAGTGGTGCAACACCGACTCAAGGCCGAGTACGACTGCGATGTGCGCTTAGAAAACAGCAGCTACACCGGTGCGCGCTGGATCACTGCCGACACACCCGCCGAATTGCGCGAATTCACCCACGCCTACCCACAGCGCATGGCCTTGGATGCAGCCAACACCTTGGCCTATTTGTGCACGTCCCCGTACGACGTACGCTTGGCGCAAGAACGTTTTCCAAAGATTCACTTCCACCCCTTGCGTGAGCATGCGGGCTTGGCGTTGTCTTCGGCGGGTTGATCTTTACTTCTTTGGCGTGTCGCGAAGAGCGGCTCAGGGGCATTGCCCTAGGCTCCTCTTCTCTTCGCTCAGAATGTCGCTATGGGCAACGTCCCTGAGCCTCTCTTCTTGTGGGTCGACATACAACAGCGTGCAAACGAGCGCTGTGAGATTCGCCGTAGCGAAGATGCGCTTAGGCGAAGCTCGCAGCACAAAAAGCAAGCGTCAACTAGGCACGCGCCAACACCGGCTTCAACGCCACGCCCGTGTGCGTGCCCAGCTTCACCACCGCTTCCGGTGTGTCGGCTGCCACGATCAAGCCACCGCCGTCGCCCCCCTCGGGCCCCAGGTCGATGATCCAGTCGGCCTCGGCAATCACGTCCAGGTCGTGCTCGATCACCACCACGCTGTGGCCGCCATCCACCAAACGGTGCAGCACACGAATCAGTTTGTCCACATCGGCCATGTGCAGACCCACGGTGGGCTCGTCCAGCACGTACAGCGTGTGCGGGGCTTTGTTGCCGCGCCGGGTCACGTCGTCGCGCACCTTGCTGAGTTCGGTCACCAGCTTGATGCGTTGCGCCTCGCCGCCACTCAAGGTGGGTGAGGGCTGGCCCAGGGTCAGATAGCCCAAACCCACCTCTTTGAGCAGTTGCAGCGGGTGGCTGATGTTGGGCATGGTGGCAAAGAAGTCCACCGCCTCGTCCACCTCCATTTGCAGCACCTCGCCAATGCTTTTGCCGCGCCAGCTCACCGCCAAGGTCTCGGGGTTGAAGCGAGCGCCGTGGCAGGTTTCGCACGGCACTTTCACGTCGGGCAAAAAGCTCATCTCGATGGTGCGCAAGCCTTGTCCCTCACAGGTGTGGCAACGCCCATCGCCCGTGTTGAAGCTGAAGCGCCCGGGGCCATAGCCACGCGCTTTGGCTTCCAGCGTTTCGGCAAACAACTTGCGGATGGTGTCCCAAAACCCAATGTAGGTGGCAGGGCAGCTGCGCGGTGTTTTGCCAATCGGCGTTTGATCCACCTCCAGCACACGGTCAATGCCCGCGTAGCCCGACACCTCGGTGCAGCCCACCCAGTTGGGGTGCTTGCCCTCGTCATCGGCCTTGCGACCCGCTTGGGTGGTGCGCTGCGCCACCGCGGCCGCCACGTTGTGCAACAACACATCGCGCGC
>CAIMWY010000315.1 GCA_903845315.1 uncultured Burkholderiales bacterium | reverse complement strand
TGTCGCGCGCGGCTTCCACCCGAATTTCTTTGCTGGGTTTGCGCTTTTTATCGTCGAGGTCTTTCTGGGTTTTCTCGTCCAACGGCCAATGCAGATCCAGCGCCAGGGTTTCGGGCATCAAGGTGCACAAGTCGGCATGGGTGCGCACATCCACGGCATGGCAGCTGCGGCACTGGTAGCAAGCGCCGTTCGCGGTCGGTGCGTCACACAACCAAGCGCGTGCCAACTCCAGCGCCAAGGTGTATTGCCCCAAACCTGATGGGCCTTGCACCAACCATGCATGGCCTTGGCGCGCCAACAAGGTGGTGAGCTGACCTTGGACCCAGGGGCTGAGCACAGCGCGTGGGGTGGTCGATGCTTCGCTCACGGCTTCAACCATCCGTGTTGCACAAACTGAACATGCAACTGCTGCCACACCACGTCTCGCGTTTGCGCTGCATCTAAACGCACAAAGCGCTGCGGGTCGGCCTCGGCGCGCTTGGCATAACCCTGAGACACCTTTTGGAAAAAGGTCACTGGCTGCGCTTCAAAGCGGTCAGGTACACGCGCACCGGCCAAGCGAACTGCGGCCACCTCGGGGTCGAGTTCAAACCACACCGTCACATCAGGTTGACGCAAGCCGTTTGGCTTGTGCTGCACCCAGGCTTCCAACTGCTTTAACACGCCTTCATCAAACCCTCGGCCACTGCCTTGGTAAGCAAAGGTGGCATCGGTGAAGCGGTCGCACAACACCACCTCACCCCGCGCGAGGGCAGGTTCAATCACCTGCTGCAAATGGTCACGACGGGCCGCAAAAATCAACAAGGCTTCGGTCAGCGGGTCCATCGCCTCGTGCAGCACCATCTCGCGCAGCTTTTCTGCCAGGGGCGTGCCACCTGGCTCACGGGTCAGCGTGACGCGACGTCCCCGTGCTTTGAACGCTGCGGCCAAGCCATCGATGTGGGTGGACTTGCCTGCGCCGTCAATGCCTTCAAAACTGATGAACAAACCTGTGTGTGACATAAAACCTTCAGGGGCGCTATTTTGCCTGTGTCGTTGCAGCGCCTTGGCGTTGGTACCGGTTGACGGCTGCGTTGTGTGCGTCCAGCGAATCGCTGAACTGGCTGCTGCCGTCGCCCCGTGCCACAAAGTACAGCGCTTGGCTGCTGGCGGGTTGTACCGCAGCTTTCAAGGCATTACGCCCCGGCATAGCAATGGGTGTGGGGGGCAGGCCTTTGCGGGTGTAGGTGTTCGATGGGTGGTCGGTGCGCAAGTCGGCACGGCGCAAGTTGCCATCAAACGACTCACCCATGCCATAAATGACGGTCGGGTCGGTTTGTAGGGGCATGCCCAGCACCAACCGGTTATGAAACACGCTGCTGATCATCGTGCGATCACTCTCTCGGCCGGTTTCTTTCTCCACAATGCTGGCCAGAATCAAGGCCTCGTCGGCGTTTTGCAGCGCGACATTCGACGCCCGCTGAGCCCAGGTCTGGTTCAAGTGTCGGGTCATGGCCTTGGCGGCACGCTGCATCAGGTGCAGATCTGAGCTGCCTTTTCCGTAGGTATAGGTGTCGGGGTAAAAACGCCCTTCGGGTGCGATGCCCGGCAGACCTAGGGCTGTCATCAGTGCTTCGTCTGTCAACCCAAGGCTGTCATGCTTCAAGCCCTCGGCCTTGGCCAAGGCGACGCGAAACTGCCGCCAAGTCCAGCCTTCGACCAAAGTCAACGCCCTGAGGCTTTCTTCGCCTCGGCTGAGTTTGCGCAACACATCCAGGGCCGTATTGCCTTGGCTGAGTTCGTAACTGCCTGCGCGCAACTTGCGCGATTGACCGCTGAATCTGAAAAACACGTACAAAAGAGTGGGATCTACCTCAACGCCCGACGCCACCACCACCTGCGCAATGCCACGCACCGGGGTTTGGGCTTCGATAGACAGGTCCACCGTGGCCGCTGTCAGCGGCAAGGGGCGCAACACCCACCAAACGCTGGCGGCAACAGTCAGGACCAGCGCGCACGCCAATGTCCAGAAGATCCGTTTGACAAGTGGTCTCACAACCCTTTTTCCTTATCGATGTTGAAGCGGGCATGATAATTCAGCCATGCCTTCGACCCCTTCCCCCTTGTCCCACGGCGTCAGTCCCCTGCCTGACCTTGGCGTGATCCGTATCAGCGGCGCCGAAGCCGGCAACTTTTTGCACAACCAAGTCACGCAAGACGTGCTGCTGCTAGATGAACAGCATTGCCGCTTGGCGGCGTTTTGCAATGCCAAAGGTCGCATGCAAGCCAGTTTTGTGCTCTACAAGCGTGCTGCCGACGAGGTGTTGTTGGTGTGCCGCCGCGACTTGCTGGCGCAAACCCTCAAACGCTTGTCGATGTTTGTGCTGCGCGCCAAAGCCAAGCTGACAGATGCCAGCGCCGAATTCACCCTGATGGGTTTGTCAGGTGATGCTGTGCAACAGCTGTGTGGCGCAGCTGCATCGACCGTCCCCTGGTTGCGCCATGCAGTGAACGAAGGCAACCACAGCGCTGATGTGCTGACGATTTACCCCTCACAAGGCGTGGCACGCGCCTTGTGGCTGGCTTCGGTGGACAGTGGCGCATCCTCAACTTTGGCGGGGCTCCATACCTTGACCCCAGAGTCATGGCGTGTGGGTGATGTCATGAGCGGTGTGGCCTGGGTTGAACTGACCACCTTTGAAGCGTTTGTGCCCCAGATGCTCAATTACGAATCGGTCGACGGGGTGAACTTTAAAAAAGGCTGCTACCCCGGCCAAGAGGTGGTGGCGCGCAGCCAGTTCAGAGGCACACTGAAACGCCGCGCCTTCATCGTGCAAGCCGATTCACCCATGCACGCAAGCCAAGAGGTATTTTCCAGTGCGGACGCCACACAACCCTGTGGCTTGGTGGCCCAAGCCGCAAGCGATGGCGACGGTCATGTGGCCATTGCCGAGTTGCAGCTGTCCGCCATCGAAGGACACAGCCTGCACTTGGACACAGCGCAAGGGCAACAGCTGCACCTGTTGCCCTTGCCCTACCCGCTGCGCGACGATATTTGAACGCTCACACCAAGCTACGTTGCATCGCAATGTGGGCAATACCCACCTCATCAAACGGCTCGCCAACGGGCACAAACCCCTGTCGCTTGTAAAAGCCTTCGGCACTGCGTTGCGCGTGCAAACGCACCTCGCGGTCGCCCCGGGTTTGTGCGGTTTGCACCAAGGCCTCAAGCAAGGTTTGGCCAAAGCCTGAGCCGCGCATCAGACGCGTCACGGCCATGCGGCCAATTTGCGCTACACCTTCTTCGGGTTGGAGCAAGCGGGCGGTGCCCAGCGGCACAGCGTAGCGGTTGCTCAGCACCGCATGCACGGCCGTGGCGTCGGCGGCATCCCACTCATCCTCGGGGGCGATACCTTGTTCGCCCACAAACACCTCGGTGCGCACGGCTTGGGCACTGGCTTGCAGCGCATTCCACACGCCTACTTGGCAAGTGGTCATGGCTTCGCCGGCTTCAAAGCCTTCAAGGATGGCGCGCAAGCTCTCTGGCACCGGCAGCGAAGTTTGCGTGGCGGGGTTGGCATACACGTAAATCAACTCTCCCGTGATCAACAGTTGGTCGCCACAAAAGATACCGCCCAGAAACTGGATCGATGAGTTGCCGATGCGTTGACACTTCAGTCCAACTTCAAGTTGGTCGTCGTAGCGGGCCGAAGCGTGGTATTCCACACTGGCCTTTTTCACATACAAGTCACCCCCTAATGCATGCAGGGTTTGCTCATACGGCAGTGCCAACGCACGCCAGTAGTCGGCCATGGCGGTGTCCAAGTACATCAGGTAGTGGCCGTTGAAGACAATTTTTTGCATGTCCACCTCGGCCCAGCGCACGCGCAGGCGGTGCAGCAAGCGAAAGTCGTTGCGTGTCATGCGTGTTCTCCAAAGGCATGGCGCAGCGCGCGTGCCGCATCGGCATGGGCCTGCAAGGCTTCAGGAATGGCGCGCCCCATTTGGATGAAGCTGTGCACCACGCCTTTGTAAATTTCCAAGTCCACCGGCACGCCTTGGGCCCGCAAATGGTCGGCATAGGCCACGCCCTCGTCCACCAGCGGGTCGCATTCGGCCAGTCCTAGCCAAGCGGGGGCCAAGCCGGAAACGTCTTCCACCAGCAGCGGAGAAAACCGCGGGTCATGACGGTCTGCAGGCTTGGTGAGGTAGTGCTTGTAGAAGTAATCGATGCTGGTTTTCTCCAACAAAAATCCCTTCTCAAACGTATCCGCCGAAGCCATGTGTTCGGGCGAACAACCTGGGTAGAACATCAGTTGCAGCCGCAAATCAATGCCTGCATCACGGGCTGCAATGGCGGTGGCGGCGGTGAGTGTGCCTCCGGCACTGTCGCCGCCAATGGCGATGCGTGTGGCGTCGAGCCCCAGCTCAGTCGCGTGTTTGACCAACCACTGCAAGGTATCGAAAGCGTCGTGGTGCGCAGTGGGAAAAGTGTGCGCAGGGGCCAAGCGGTAGTCCAGCGACAACACCGCGCACTGCGCCAAATGCGCCAGGTGCTTGCACAAAGCCTCGTGGGTCTGCGGGCTGCCCACCGTGAAACCACCGCCATGAAAGTACAGCAACACGGGCATCTCTGGCTTGGGGTGCTGGGCCCACAGCTTGGCCGTCAGTTGTGCACCATCGCGTGTGGGAATGTGCAAGGTCTCGTCACGCGCCATTTTTTGCGGGTCGGGCTCCAACACGCTGGCGCCTGCGGCATAGGCCTCTTTGGCCTGTTGTGCGCTCAACATGGCAAGTGGCGGACGACCTGCTTTGGCGATGGCATGCAGCACTTGGCGCATGGCGGGTGTGAGCAGACTTTGTGGGTTGCGATGGTGACTCATGGGAGGTGCATTTGTTGATGAAGGCTTTTATAGTTTGCCATGGCTCAAATTCTCTACCTCACGAACATTCAAATTGACTTTGGCGTACTCAGCACTTTGGCTGCCGAATGCCACAAAGCCCATATTCATCGCCCCCTCATCGTCACCGATGCAGGCGTCAAAGCTGTCGGCATCTTGCAAAAGGCGCTTGACGCCTTGCCGGGTGTTGCCGTGGCGGTGTTTGACCAAACCCCTTCCAACCCGACCGAGGCGGCCGTAAGAGCTGCCGTGGCGGTGTATCACGCCCACCAGTGTGATGGGCTGATTGCTTTGGGCGGCGGTTCTTCCATCGACTGCGCCAAAGGCGTGGCCATTGCGGCTACCCACCCGGGCCCACTCAAAACCTACGCCACCATCGAAGGGGGCTCAGCCAAAATCACGTCTGCCGTGGCGCCACTGATTGCCGTGCCCCACCACCGCGGGCACCGGCAGCGAAGTGGCGCGCGGTGCCATTGTCATCGTGGACGATGGCCGCAAGCTCGGCTTTCATTCATGGGACCTGATGCCCAAAGCAGCGCTGCTCGACCCTGAACTCACCTTGGGTTTGCCGCCCCTGCTCACAGCCGCCACGGGCATGGACGCCATCGCCCACTGCATGGAAACCTTCATGGCCGCCCCGTTCAACCCGCCTGCTGACGGCATTGCGCTGGATGGCTTGACACGTGGCTGGGCCTACATCGAACGCGCCACGCAAAACGGTCAAGACCGTGAAGCCCGCTTGAACATGATGAGTGCGTCCATGCAAGGTGCCATGGCTTTTCAAAAAGGGTTGGGCTGTGTGCACTCGCTGAGTCACAGCTTGGGGGGCGTGAACCCACGTTTGCACCACGGCACCTTGAACGCCATGTTCTTGCCTGCCGTAGTGCGCTTCAACGCGGCGGCTGAATCGGTGCAGCGCGAACGGCGCATGCAGCGCATGGCCTATGCCATGGGGCTGGGCAACCTAGGTGACGCATCATCATCCGCAGCCTCAGCCGCCCAAACTGCCGAGGCCGTGGCCCAAGCCATCTCGGCCATGAATGCGCGTCTAGGTTTGCCCCAAGGTTTGGCGCAAATGGGTGTGGAGCGGTCTTGTTTTGACGCTGTGATTGAAGGCGCGCTGGCTGATCATTGCCACAAAACCAACCCCCGCCTGGCCAGCCCTCAGGACTACCGAGACATGCTGGATGCTGCGATGTGATGGGGTGTTGGTGCCGTCACAAGGATTGCACGCCTTGAATGTCTGGCTTGTCTAACCAATCGGCAAACTCATCGGCCAATTGTTGACTGGTCGCAGCAGCCTGTTGCCACACCTTCACGCGTGCATCAAAGTCATGGGCATAGGTCACAAAGTCAGAACGATCGGGTAGCTTGCCGTTGGGCAGTGTTTTCACCCATTCGGGGTTGGGGGCCAGCACCAGCGCGTGGTCTAAAAATGCGGTGGAGGTGTGGCGCCACTTCAGCGACTTGTCCAACCAACCGGGTACCACGGTCTTTTGAAAGTGCGGGTACAGCACGATGGGGCTGGCTGACGGCGGTGTGTAGTTCAGATGCAGGTGGTAGTCGGTGATGCCCCCGTCCCAATACGCACCTCGGGGTGCGCCTGAAATGTCATGCACGGCTTGAAGCACAAAAGGAATCGAGCAACTGGCTTGCAATGCGGACATGAAGTTGTCATTGGTCAGTGCCACCTGTTGCGTCGCAAAGTCGCGCGTATCAAACGGCATATCGAGTTCACGTGTTGTGCTCTGCACGCCCTTCTTGGAACCTGAAAAAACCACACGCTCCAGCCACCAACCCATGGCTTTGCGTTGCACGGCATTGCACACATACGCGCCTGCATAGCCCAAGGGCGTGAGCAGTGGATGCTCACGATGCAAGATGTGACGCCCATGCGAAGTCATCACATGCAAGCAAAAGCGCGGGTGGCTCAACACCTCGTCGATGTGCCCGCCATAAAACGTGTTCAAGCTGTGCCCAAAGGCCTCACTCACCTGCTGCGCACTGGGGCGTTTTTGACCAGGCGGTGCTTCGTAGCGTTGGTGGATGTAGTCGTGCTCCAGGTGTTCAAAACCTTGCACGGCATGGTCCAGGCATGCTGTGGCCATGCGCCAAGCGCCAATCGAAGCCCCCACCAAATCAATGGCTTGCGTACTCTGGGGTAACCATTCGCCAAAGATAAAGCGATCTAGGGCCCCAAGTATCAAGCCCTTGGGGCCGCCTGCTGCGCCTGGGATCACCCCCACATCTTCTGGCCGCAAGCCATGTCGCGCCATGTGCGCACGTGCTTTGGGGCCTGCGTAAAGGTGAAGGGCCTTCATAGACGAAAACTGCGCTCAAAGCTGACTGGGTATGTCGCGCAAAAACACCGGCAAATCCATGACCGGCGGTCGGACGCCGCACTGGCAGATCATGTCAGCCACAACGCCTCGGTGATAGGTTTTGTGGTTCACCACATGCAGCAACATGTCGCCTCGGGTCATCTGGCCGTGGCCACCATCGACAAATTCAAAGCTCAGCAGTTCGTCATGTGCGGCGGGTGTCAATTGATCGGCGTAGCCGATGTACCACTGGTCTAGGACCGTTTGAGCTGCGGTCAAGGCTGTTAGCAACATGTCTTGTTGTGGCACTCTGGAACGCACGCCATGCGGCACGCCTTCAAGATGGGCTTTCCAAATCACATCCACCACCTGCGCATGTTGCAATGTGTTGACCATGTTGCCAAACACCGTTGTACGGGGAGCCATCACCGCGTCTTCGGGCAACTCGGCCAGAGCAGCAAATAACACCTGATTGGCCCAGGCGTTGTAGCGGGTGAGCATGCGGATGTTGCGGGTGATGGACATGAACTGAGCTTACTTCTTGAGACTTTGCAATTTCGCGAAGGCACTGGCCATGGCCGAGCCTTGTGCCGCTTGTGGCGGTGCGGTGTAGGCATCGCCGCCACGCGCCCGGTTGTCTCTGCCTGCATGTTCAAAGCGGTTGTCGCGTGGCCCATCGCGTCGTGCAGGTGCGGTATCGAGCTTCATAGTGAGGCTGATGCGTTTGCGGGCCACGTCGACTTCGAGCACCTTGACCTTGATGATGTCACCGGTCTTGACCACTTCACGCGCATCGCTGATGAACTTGTTGCTGAGTTGACTGACGTGAATCAAGCCATCTTGGTGAACGCCCAAGTCCACAAAGGCACCAAACGCCGCCACGTTGCTGACCGTGCCTTCGAGGACCATGTCGACTTGGAGGTCTTTGATCTCCTCCACGCCGTCTTGCAGCTTGGCCACTTTGAAGTCGGGGCGTGGGTCACGGCCCGGTTTTTCCAGCTCACTCAAGATGTCTTTGACGGTGATCACGCCCACCGTGTCGTTGGCAAACAGCTCTGGTTTCAAGGTTTTGAGCATGTCGGTGCGGCCCATCAATTCGCTCACGGGCTTGCCAGTTTGCGCCATGATGCGCTCCACCACGGGGTAGGTTTCGGGGTGAACAGCCGTCATATCCAGTGGGTTGTCGCCGTCACGGATGCGCAGAAAGCCTGCGCTTTGCTCGAAGGTTTTGGCACCCAAGCCGGTCACTTTGAGCAGTTGTTGGCGGTTGGCAAACGCACCGTTGGCCTCGCGCCAACGCACCACCGCTTTGGCCGTGGTGGTTGAAAAGCCTGATACGCGGGTGAGCAAGGGCACGCTGGCGGTGTTGAGGTCTACCCCCACTGCGTTCACGCAGTCTTCCACCACGGTCTCCAAGGTGCGGGCCAATTCGCTTTGGTTCACATCGTGCTGGTACTGGCCCACACCGATGGACTTGGGGTCGATCTTGACCAACTCGGCCAGCGGGTCTTGCAAGCGCCGCGCAATGCTGGCGGCACCCCGCAGACTCACATCGACATCGGGCATTTCTTGGCTGGCAAATTCACTGGCGCTGTAGACCGAAGCACCCGCTTCGCTGACCTCCACTTTGTCGATGGCTGTGCCAGCATCGTGCTTGGACAGGCCTTTGATCAACTCGCCCGCCAATTTGTCGGTCTCACGGCTGGCCGTTCCATTGCCAATGGCGATCAGGTTGACAGCATGTTTCTCGCACAGCTTGGCCAAGGTGTAAAGCGACCCGTCCCAGTCTTTGCGCGGTTCGTGGGGGTAGACGGTGGCGGTCTCGACCAGCTTTCCAGTGGCATCGACCACGGCCACTTTCACGCCGGTACGAATACCAGGGTCTAAGCCCATCACCACGCGTGGGCCTGCGGGAGCGGCCAGCAACAGATCGCGCAAGTTGTCGGCAAACACCTTGATGGCCACTTGCTCTGCGTCTTCACGCAGGCGGGTGAACAAGTCACGCTCGGTGGACAAACTCAGTTTGACGCGCCAGGTCCAGGCCACGCATTTGCGAATCAGGTCATCCGCCGGGCGGGCTTGGTGGCGCCAGCCCAGATGAATGGCGATCTTGCCTTCGGCCAGTGTGGGGGCGGCGGCCTTGGGCGTTGAGCTCGCCTTTGGCATTGAAGATGAACTCGCCTTTGGCTCGGGGGGCTTGGCGTCCATGGCCTCAGGTGCCACCAATTTGGCATCCAACATTTCCAGGGCCCGACCACGAAACACGGCCAAAGCGCGGTGGGAGGGCACGCGGCCAATGGGCTCGTCGTAGTCAAAGTAGTCGCGGAACTTGGCCACATCGGGGTTGTTCTCGTCTTTGCCGCTGGCCAATTTACTACGAAACAGGCCTTCGCGCCACAACCATTCGCGCAAGGCTTGCACCAGGCCTGCATCTTCTGCCCAGCGCTCGCTCAAAATGTCGCGCACGCCATCAAGCACAGCAGCCACGGTGGAAAAGTCGGCGCCTTCCATTTTGTCCGCAGGCAACACAAAAGCCTCGGCCTCGACGCTGGGGTTCAGGTCAGGGTTGGCAAATAACTTGTCGGCCAAAGGCTCCAGCCCCGCCTCTTTGGCGATCATGCCTTTGGTGCGGCGCTTGGGCTTGAAGGGCAAGTACAAGTCTTCCAGCTCTTGCTTGGTGGGGGCAGCCTCGATGGCGGCGCGCAGATCAGGTGTGAGCTTGCCTTGGTCGTCAATGCTTTTGAGCACGGTGGCACGGCGGTCTTCGAGCTCACGCAAATAGCTCAAACGGGCTTCGAGTTCGCGCAGTTGGATGTCGTCCAAACCCTGCGTCACCTCTTTGCGGTAACGCGCAATGAAGGGGACGGTGGCGCCGCCGTCTAAAAGTTCTACCGCTGCTTTGACTTGCGATTCCGAGACCTTGATTTCGGCAGCCATCTGCCGGGTAATTTTTTGCATTTTTAGGGGATCAATTCATCGAAGCGGGCGAGTACGGGCGGGGCTTTTAAACCAGCTTGACCAGTTGTTTGCCAAAATTTTTGCCCTTGAGTAAACCCAAAAAGGCGACAGGTGCTGTGGCCAAACCTTGTGCCACCGACTCACGGGGACGCAACTGACCACGGCCGACCAAATCGCCCAACTCTTTCAAGGCGTCTGGCCACACCTCCATGTGTTCGCTGACGATGAAGCCCTGAATCTTCATACGGTTGACCAAAATCAACGCGGGGTTGGTCATGGGCAACGGTGCCCCGTCATAGCCGGCAATCATGCCGCACACTGCGATGCGTGCGAACGCATTGGTGCGCAGCATCACTGCGTCAAGCACCATGCCACCCACGTTTTCAAAGTGACCGTCAATGCCGTTTGGGCAAGCCTCGCGCAAGGCCTTGGACAAAGACAGATAGTCGCTGTGCTGCTTGTAGTCCAGACACGCATCAAAGCCCAAGGTATTGACCACGTAATCGCATTTGTCTTGGCCGCCTGCAATGCCCACCACCCGACAACCGCGTGCTTTGGCCAACACGCCATAGGCGCTGCCCACGGCACCACTGGCTGCGCTGACAGTGACGGTCTCACCCGCTTGAGGGGCAATGACCTTGACCAAACCGTACCAAGCGGTGACGCCGGGCATTCCCACGGCGCCTAGGTAGTGACTGAGTGACACATGGGTGGTGTCGACCCGGCGCAGCATGCCGGGGGCATTGCCATCGACCACGCTGTAGAGCTGCCAGCCACCCATGCCGACCACTGCGTCACCCACCTTAAATTTGGGATGGCGACTCTCCACCACCTGACCGGCGGTGCCGCCAATCATCACCTCGCCCAAGGGCTGAGGCGCAGCGTAGCTTTTGCTGTCGTTCATGCGTCCGCGCATGTAAGGATCAAGGCTAAGGTAATGGTGCTGAACCAGCACTTGACCTTCCTGCAACGCGGGGGTTTCGCCTTGAATCAGTTTGAAATTTTCAGCGGTGGCTTGAGCCCGTGGACGGTTGTCAAGCAGGATGGATTGGTTCAAGGGCATAGGGCTTGAGTGTTGGATTCAGTCGGTGGAGAGTTCAGAAATTTCGGTGCCAAACCCGATGGCTTTGGGGACGTACTTAAAGGTGCCTGTCGCATGCGCGCAAATTTGACCTTGCGCGTCATACACCGTACCTTCTGTGAACGCCATGTTGCGCGTGCGATGCATCAAACGACCTTTGGATGTCAGGGTGCCAGCGGCTGGATTCATGAAGGTGGTTTTCATCTCAATGGTGATCACGCCAGAGGTTTTTTCAACACTGCGTGCCGAGGTGGCCAAAGTCACATCCAACAAAGCCATCAGGGCGCCTCCGTGTGTCACATTGAAGGAGTTCATGTGTTGAGGCTCAGGCGTATAGCGCAATTCAGACTGCCCGTCTTCAAAAAAAACCATCTCGAATCCGAGGTGCTCCACAAAGGGAATGTAGGCGCCAAAACTCTCTTGCATGGCCATGACTCACAGCACCTCAAAAATACCCGCGGCGCCCATGCCGCCGCCAATACACATGGTCACGGCAACACGCTTGGCGCCACGGCGCTTGCCCTCAATCAGAGCATGTCCAGTCAAACGCTGACCACTCATGCCATAGGGATGTCCCAAGGCAATAGCGCCACCATTGACGTTGAGGTGATCGTTGGGAATGCCAAGTTTGTCCCGGCAGTACAGCACTTGCACCGCAAAGGCCTCGTTGAGCTCCCACAAGTCAATGTCATTGACGCTCAAGCCCAAACGCTTGAGCACTTTGGGCACTGCAAACACAGGGCCAATGCCCATTTCATCGGGCTCACAACCGGCCACCGCAAACCCAAGGAAACGGCCCAAGGGCTTCAAGCCACGCTTGCTTGCCAACTCTTCGCTCATCACCACACAAGCCCCGGCCCCATCGGAGAACTGGCTGGCATTGCCTGCGGTGATCAAGCCGCCTGGCATGGCGGATCTCAAGCCATTGATCGCCTCCACCGTGGTGCCTTCACGCATGCCCTCATCGCGGCTGACCGTGACTTGTTGGGTCATCAAGCCCATCACTTTGTCGACCACGCCCGCTTTGACGGTTATCGCTGCAATCTCCTCATCAAACCTACCCGCTGCTGCTGCTGCGCAGGCTTTTTGCTGGCTGGCAGCACCGTATGCGTCCATCAC